>RGEP01000585.1 GCA_009918225.1 Betaproteobacteria bacterium
GCCTCGTCCAGCACCAGCACCGTTTCCAGGCCACGGTCGGCTGCATCGCCTTCAAGCCGCAGGGGCAGGGCGGTGCCATCGCGGCCCACCAGGCCCATGGCCACCGGAATCACGAAGGGCTGCTTGTGGTCTTGGCCCGGTGTGGCGGGGCAGCTTTGGCTCAAGGTGAGGGTGTAGCGCTGAGCGGCGGCGTCGTACCGACCCTGGGCCTGAACCCGGGGCGTGCCGGCCTGTGCGTACCAGCGCTTGAAGGTCTCCAGGCGGGCGCTCAATTCACTGCCCGGGTTGGCATCGGCCACGGCCTGCGCGAAGTCGTCGCAGGTGACCGCCTGCCCGTCGTGGCGCTTGAAGTACTCGGTCATGCCGCGGGCAAAGCCCTCACGGCCCACCAGGGTCTGCATCATGCGCACCACCTCAGCACCCTTGTTGTAGACCGTGGGCGTGTAGAAGTTGTCGATGGCCTGGTACTGGTCGGGGCGCACCGGGTGTGCCATGGGGCCGGCATCTTCCGGGAACTGCGCTTCACGCAAGGCACGCACATCGCCAATGCGGCACACGGCTCGGGCGCTGGTGCTGCCGGCCATGTCCATGCTGAATTCCTGGTCGCGGAACACCGTCAGGCCTTCCTTGAGCGACAGCTGGAACCAGTCGCGGCAGGTGATGCGGTTGCCCGTCCAGTTGTGGAAGTACTCGTGCGCGACCACGCTTTCGATGTTGAAGAAGTCGGTGTCGGTGGCGGTGGCGGGGCTGGCCAGGACAAACTTCGTGTTGAAGATGTTCAGGCCCTTGTTCTCCATGGCGCCCATGTTGAAGTCGCCCACGGCGACGATCATGAAGCGCTCCAGGTCCAGCGGCAGGCCAAAGCGCTGCTCGTCCCAGATGAGCGAGGCCACCAGCGAGTTCATCGCATGTTCGGTCTTCTCCAGGTCACCCCGGCGCACGTAAACCTGCAGCAGGTGGTCTTTGCCGGCCCGGGTACGCACGTGCTGCTCGCGGCACACCAGGTCGGCCGCCACCAGTGCGAACAGGTAGCTGGGCTTGGGGAAGGGGTCATGCCACTTGGC
>RGEP01000586.1 GCA_009918225.1 Betaproteobacteria bacterium
CGCATGTAGCCGGCCTTGCCGTCGCCGTTGATGTCTTGGTGCTTCCAGTAGGCGTGGCCTTGGTTGCTGCGGTCGTTGACCGGGCTTGAGCGCACATAGCGGCCCGTTTTGAGCACGGCTTCGGCGCCGTCGGGCGAGATGCGTGGCACCACATAGAACAGGCTCTCGCGGATGGCTTGCGCCAAGTGAGCGGGAAGGGGCTTGCCGCCCGCTTCGTTCCGGCCTTGGTGGATGCCGATCACGTCTTCGGCGATGGCCAAGGCCACACTGGAGCCGCAGACTTCACTGGCGTGCATGTTGCCGTCGACCCACACGGCCGGGCGGATGCGATCGGGCTCGGGGCCGATGGTGATCAGCGGGATGTCGCGCCCCTGGGCGCTCGTGCCCAGGCTGGACAGGTGCACCAGCCCGGGATGGGCTTGAGCCCACTGCTGAAGCTGCGCGGTGAGCTCCGCGTGATCAAGGTAGTGTTGGCGAAAGGCAGCAGTCATGGATGCATCGGGGTTGGAAAGATCAAAGGCCGCACGCATGCCCGCGCGGTGGCGGCTTGGCGCTGGGCGTGGGTCCGCGAGACTCAGTCCACTTTGGCGCCGGAGGTCTTGACCACGGCGGCCCACTTGCGCGTTTCCGCTTCGATCAGGCGCGCGAATTCGGCGCTGGTGATGCCGCTGGGAATGGCGCCTTGTGCCTGCAGCCGCTCCTTCAAGGCGGGCGTGCCCATGGCCTTGGCCGCTTCCTGCTGGATGCGGTTGACGATGTCCATGGGGGTGCCGGCTGGCGCCAAGAGGCCGAACCAGCTGGAGGCTTCATAGCCCTTGAGCGCCGGCCCGCCGGCCTCTTCCACCGTGGGCACATCCGGCAGTGCAGATGAGCGCACCGCGCTGGTCACCGCCAGGGCCTTGAGCTTGCCGCTCTTGATGTGCGGCATGGAGGAGGGCAGGTTGTCGAACATGAGGTCCATGTTGCCACCCATGAGGTCGATGAGCGCCGGGCCTGAGCCGCGATAGGGGAAATGGACCATGAAGGTGCCGGTCATGCTCTTGAAGAGTTCGCCGGCCAGGTG
>RGEP01000587.1 GCA_009918225.1 Betaproteobacteria bacterium
TCACCAACTGGGACGGGGTGACACCCGTCTGACGGTCCAGCGTGCTGGCAGTCTCGCGGGCCTGGGCATCGGCTTCGGTGCTGGCCTTGGGGGATGCCGGTGGTTGATTGGCGGTCACCAGAGCGGACTTCACCTCAGGTATCGGCTCGAGCGGGGTCGGCGCCTGTTGTTGGGACTCGTTGGCGAGGTCGCCGCTTAGATCGAGCCGTTGCACGTCGCGAGCAACGGGAGCGGTACTGGTTTCTGGCAACGCGGGCTTGCTGGCAATGCCGACTTCGGTGACACGCAGCGCCTGAAAAGTCTGCAACTCCATCAGTGACGCCACGCTGAACAAGCGGCCCTTGAAATTGATGGAGAACTCGTTGTCCATCATGGCGCGAACAGCCCCTTCGGGCACGATGGGGCTGTTCGCGCCATGATGGACAACGAGTTCTCCATCAATTTCAAGGGCCGTTTGTTCAGTGTGGCGGCGCTGATGGAGTTGCAAACTTTCCAGGCACTGCGTGTCACCGAAGTCGGCATTGCCAGCAAGCCCACGTTGCCTGAAACCAGCACCAACCCCACCACGCCCGACGTGCAGCGGCTCGATCTAAGCGGCGACCTCGACAACGAGTCCCGACAACAGGCGCCGACCCTGCCCGAGCCGATACCTGTGGTGCAGTCCGCTCTGTTGACCGCCAATCAACCACCGGCATCCCCCAAGGCCAGCACAGAAGCCGACGCCCAGGACCGCGAGACTGCCAGCACGCTGGACCGTCAGACGGGTGTCACCCCGTCCCAGTTGGTGAGTGGGACCCCGACACCTGGCGCTGTGGAACGCCCCGGCGCTGACACTGCTTTGTCAACATCGGCCCTCAAGCCGACAGACCCAGCGGCGCTGGTCACGCCCACCGGCCCTGTGGCCAGTGCGGCGACACCGGGTCTGTCATCGATGTGGAAATATGCCGTGGGCGTGCTGGGCGCCGGACTGGCCGCGGTGGCCGCACGAGTGGGCAGCCAGGCGGCGGAAACAGTGGCCAACGCCGTCAACCAGACCCAGGCGGCGGGCGACATCACGA
>RGEP01000588.1 GCA_009918225.1 Betaproteobacteria bacterium
AGGTCTTGCAGCGCCACCTTGTGCCCCTGTGGGATGCGTTCGCACAGCTTCAGGCCGTCTTCAAAGATGGCGCCCGCGTCCAGGCCGCCCTCGTTGACCACCACCGCCACGTTGTCGGAGGCCTGCATGCGGATGCGGCGGGGTGGGTTTGTGCTCATGGGTAACGGGGTTCGCAATGAAGGGGTTGCCTCGTGATCAGGCGAGCCGATGGCGCGAAAAAATCGCTTCAGTCAGCGGTGATCTTGCGGGACTCGATCAGCTGCTTCCAACGTGCGAACTCAGCGGCTTGGAAACGCGCGAACTGCTCGGGCGTGTTGGCCACGATCTCCAGGCCCGTGGCGAGCCAACGCTCCTTGATGGCGGGGTCATTCACCGCGCCGACCACCGCCGCATGAATCTTGGCGCGTACTTCTGCCGGCACCCCCTTGGGCACCGCCACGGCTTGCCACGATTGCACCTCGGCACCCTTGACCCCTTGCTCCTGCAAGGTGGGCACGTCCGGCAGCAGGGGTGATCGGTTGTCGGAGGCGAGCCCCAAGGCGCGCACGCGGCCGCTGCGGATGTGCTGCAGGATCACATTCAGGTTGACGAAGGCCGCGTCCACCTGGCCGCCCAGCAGGTCGTTGATGGCCGGCCCGCCACCCTTGTAGGGAATGTGGATGCCGTCGGTTCCCGACTGCTGCCAGAACAGCTCGGCCGAGAGGTGGTCTGAGCTGCCGTTGCCAGAAGATGCGAACGTGAGCTTGCCCGGCGTCTTCTTCAAGCGTGCCAGCATGTCGGCCAGGTTGCGATCCGGCGAAGCGGCGGGTACCACCAGCACATTCGGCGCCTGCACCATGATGGTGATGGGATCGAAATCCTTCAGTGCGTCGTACTGCACGTTTTTGATGAGGTGCGGTGCGATGACGAAGGGGCCCAAGGACGAGATGAAGATGGTGTAACCATCTGGCGCGGCGCGTTTGACGAAGGCCGCCCCAATGGTGCCGGTTGCCCCGGCCTTGTTGTCCACGATGAAGCTTTGGCCCAACTTGGCTTGCAGGTGCTGGGCCAC
>RGEP01000589.1 GCA_009918225.1 Betaproteobacteria bacterium
TCCTCGTTGATCTCGTCCATCTCCAGCACGATGTCGTAGGGCACCTTGGCCTCGGCCAGCAGCACGTTCATGTGGCCGGGCATGCGGCCGGCCACCGGATGGATGGCAAAGCGCACGTTCACGCCCTTGTCGCGCAGGCTCTTGGTAATTTCGTAGACCGTGTGCTGCGCCTGGGCGACCGCCATGCCGTAGCCGGGCACGATCACCACGTTCTTGGCTTCGCGCAGCATCTCGGCGGTCTCGGTCGCGCTGACCGGTACCACCTCGCCTTGCGGTTGCGCAGCGCCACCCGCTGCAGCAGGCGCACCGCCACCCGAGCCGAAGCCGCCGGCGATCACGCTGATGAAGTTGCGGTTCATCGCCGCACACATGATGTAGGACAGGATCGCGCCGCTCGATCCCACCAGCGCGCCGGTGACGATCAGCAGGTCGTTGCTGAGCATGAAGCCGGTGGCCGCCGCCGCCCAGCCCGAATAGCTGTTGAGCATCGACACCACCACCGGCATGTCAGCACCACCGATGGCCATCACCATGTGAACACCGAACAGCAGTGCGATCACCGTCATGATGATCAGCGGCGTCATGCCGTCAGCAACGCTCTTGGCGGCAATGAATTCGCCGCCGAACCAGATGACGACGAGCAGCGCGACCAGGTTCAGCCAGTGGCGCGCCGGCAGCAGCAGCGGCTTGCCGCCGATCTTGCCGTTGAGCTTGCCAAACGCGATCAGCGAGCCTGAGAAGGTGACCGCACCGATCAGGATGCCGACATAGATCTCGACCTCGTGGATGATCTTTTCGGCGCCCTGGTACTGGATCGAGGTGTCCACGTAGCTGGCAAAGCCCACCAGGCACGCGGCCAGGCCCACCAGGCTGTGCATCAGCGCGACCAGCTCGGGCATCTGGGTCATCTTGACCACGCGCGCGGCATACAGGCCGATCGCGCCGCCCAGCGCCAGCGCGCCAATGATCCAGCCAATGCCCGCCGGGCTCACGCGCGGGCCGAAGATGGTGGCCAGCACCGCGATGCCCATGCCCAGCATGCCGAACAGGT
>RGEP01000590.1 GCA_009918225.1 Betaproteobacteria bacterium
ACTGCCTGCTTCAATCCTGGCCTGGCAAGACCGTGGGGTACGGGACAGCGACGACGATTTCGAACAAAGGACCGCATGATGATCGGCTATACCTGCCTGGGCACCAACCAACTCGACAAGGCCGTGGCCTTTTATGGCGAACTGTTGGGCCTGCTCGGCGCCCAACCCTTCTTCAAGAGCGAACGCGGCGTGGGCTGGGGCATCAGCCCCGACCAGCCCATGTTCAGCGTGATGAAGCCCTTCGATGGGCAAGCCGCCTCCGTGGGCAACGGAACCATGGTGGCCCTGGCCGCCAAAAACCCGGAGCAGGTGCAGGCCCTGCACGCCAAGGCCCTGGCCCTTGGCGGGCAAGACGAAGGCGCCCCGGGCCCGCGCGGAACGGGCTTTTATGGCGCCTACTTCCGCGACCTGGATGGCAACAAGCTGGCCGCGTTCTGCATGGTCAAGGCTTGAGCCTCAGGCACCGGGCCATCCATTCGCGGCTTGTAACTACACCGAAGTCTCGAGCGGCATGGTCGGTGGCGTGGTGGGCGGCGTCTGCGCCCGCACCTTGAACCACGCCGCATAAGCCGCGGGCACTGCCAACAGCGTCAAGGCGGTGGCCACCAGCAGGCCGCCCATGATGGTGATGGCCATCGGCCCCCAGAACACGCTGCGCGACAAGGGGATCATCGCCAAGATCGCCGCGGCAGCCGCAATCAAGCCCAGCAGCGCCACAAAGCCGAAGGGCGACTGCGAGGCCAACAGCGCCGGCACCGCCCCTACCAGCCCCAGCGGGAAGGTGAGGAACACCAAGGCCACACGGC
This sequence comes from Betaproteobacteria bacterium, assembly GCA_009918225.1. Taxonomy (GTDB): domain Bacteria; phylum Pseudomonadota; class Gammaproteobacteria; order Burkholderiales; family Burkholderiaceae_C; genus RFTU01. The sequence continues at coordinate 807 of RGEP01000590.1, forward strand.
TGAAGCTTTGCAGCTGAATCATCAGCAGCAACAAGGTCACACCCAGCATCAAGGGGAACACCGCGAACAGCGCCTTGTTGGCCTTGCCGCTTTCTTCCCACGCGCCGCCGCGTTCGATTCGGTAACCCGGCGGCAGGCTTTGCACCAAGGGCTGGAGTTGCGGCCACAAGGCCTGCGTGGCGCTGGGCGCCTGCACGCCGTCCACCGCATCGGCCCGCACAGCCAAGCTCATGGTGCGGTCGCGC
>RGEP01000060.1 GCA_009918225.1 Betaproteobacteria bacterium
GCCCTGATCTGGGGCGGCAGTCCGGCCACGCTGGCCATTGCCGTGATGAGCCTGCTGCTGATCTGGCGCCACGAGGGCAACATACGCAAGCTCTTGGCCGGCACCGAATCCAAGATCGGACAAAAGTCTTGAGCATGGCCAAGCGGCCGGCCCCCGATTTCAAACCCTCTGCTAAAGGAAACCCATGATTCAGCGATTCGACGTCGGCCCTCGAATGAGCGAGATGGCCGTTCACAACGGCACCGTGTACCTGGCTGGACAGGTGGCCGAAGACGGCAGCCAGGACATCACGGGCCAGACCCAACAGGTGCTCAAGGCTATTGATGCGCTTCTGGCCCGCGCCGGCAGCGACAAGAGCAAGATCCTGCGGGCCCAGATCTTCATCAAAGACCTGGCCGACTTTGCTGCGATGAACGCGGTGTGGGAGGCCTGGGTGGTGCCCGGTCACACGCCCCCTCGCGCCACGGTCAAGGCCGATCTGGCCCGCCCCGAGTGGAAGATCGAAATCGTGGTGACCGCTGCGGTCTAGAAGGGCGCGGTCAAGCCCAGGGCCGAGGGGTCGCCGCCACCCAAACGCAAGACCGTGGGCTCGTCCCCGCTGAGATCGATGACAGTCGTGGGCTCCAGCGAGCAGGCGCCGGCATCGAGCACCGCCTCGATTTGGCGCTCAAGCGCCGCTCGAATCTCCTGTGGGTCGTTGAGTGCCGTTTCCTGCTCGGGCAGGATCAGCGTGGTGCTCAGCAGTGGCTGGCCCAGGCGCTCCAGCAGGGCCTGCGCCACCTTGTTCTCAGGCACCCGCAGCCCGATGGTGCGGCGCGAGGGGTGGCTCAAGCGGCGCGGTACTTCCTTCGTGGCCTCCAGGATGAAGGTGTAGGGACCCGGCGTGGCCAGTTTGAGCAGCCGGTACTGCCGGTTGTCGACCCGCGCGTAGGTGGCCAGTTCGCTCAGGTCGCGGCACATCAGCGTCAGGTGGTGCCGATCGTCCACGCCGCGCACCCGCCTTAGCCGTTCGGCTGCAGCCTTGTCATCGAGGTGGCACACCAGGGCGTAGCTCGAATCGGTGGGGATTGCCGCCAGGCCGCCTTGGTCCAGGATGCGAGCGGTTTGGTCGATCAGGCGCTGCTGCGGATTGTGTGGATGGAGTTCGAAGTACTGCGCCATCAGACCGCTGAGCTCAATGAGGGCGGATCACCCGGTGCGACAAGGCTTCCCAGACCGGCCTTAAGGCACCCGGCAGGTCGGGCAGGGCGCCCAGGTCGGTGTGGCTTTCTTCGGGAGAGTGAAAGTCGCTGCCACGAGAGGCGTAGAGCTCAAACTCTTGGGCCATCTCGGCGTACTTCACATACTCGGCCGCCGAGTGGCTGCCGGTCACCACTTCAACACCCTGACCCCCGTGGGCTTTGAACTCACTGAACAAGGCGTATTCCTCCGTGGGCGTGACGCGGTAGCGGGCGGGGTGGGCCAATATGGCCAAACCGCCTGAACCGGTGATCCACGATACCGCCTCGCCCAAGCCCGCCCACCGATGCGGGACAAAGCCGGGCTTGCCTTCCGTCAAATAATGGCGAAACACCTCATGGGTGCTGGAGCAGACCTGGCTTTCCACCAGGAAGCGAGCGAAGTGGGTCCGAGAAATCAGATCGGGGTTGCCCACATACTGCAAGGCCCCTTCAAACGCACCCTTGATGCCCACGGCTGCCAGTTGTTTGGCCATCTCCCGTGCACGGCTTTCTCGGCCGCCGCGGGTGGTTGCCAAACCCGCGCGCAGTTGAGCGTTGTCGGGATCGATCCCCAGTCCCACGACGTGTACCGTCAGCCCGGCAAAGGTGACGGAGATTTCGGTACCGGTCAGATACGGCAGCCCCAGCTCAGCCGCAGCTGCGATGGCCCGGGCCTGGCCGCCCAATTCGTCGTGGTCTGTCAATGCCCAAAGCTCAACGCCGTTGGCTTTGGCTCGCGCGGCCAAAGCCTCGGGTGTCAGGGTGCCATCGGACACATCCGAGTGGCAGTGCAGGTCGGCGTTGGTCAGGATGTTCACCCGCGCATGTTATCGGGCCTGCATCCCAGGCGCTGCCCCCGGGCTTCTCCCGTGCTTCAGCCGTGCTTCGGCCGTGGCGCATCAGGGCACGGCCTGAGAATTTGGGCACACTAGCCCCACGATGAACACGCCTGTGACCCCCGCATCGGGCTCGCCAGCCTCGTTCGCCCTTGCAAGCGATCCGCTGCCCGTGGCCGGCTTCGCTTGTGCCCAAGGTGTTTTGCTCGTGGGCGGGCGCCCCATTACCGAGCTCGCTGAGCAATTCGGTACGCCCTTCTATGCCTACGACAGTGCCTTGCTGGACGCGCGCGTGGCCCAGCTGCGCGCGGCTTTGCCGCCTGGGGTGGGCCTGCACTATGCGATGAAAGCCAATCCCATGCCGGCGCTGTTGCGCCGTATGGTGGGCCTGGTCGACGGCATCGACGTGGCTTCTGGCGGCGAGTTGCAGCGCGCCCTGTCGGCCGGGGCTCGGCCGCAGGACATCAGCTTTGCCGGGCCAGGCAAGCGGGCAGAGGAACTGCAGCAGGCCGTGGCCGCCGGTGTGTTGGTGAACGTGGAAAGCCCGCGCGAATTGCCGCTGCTGGCCGCGGCCCAAGACGAGCTGGCCCGTCCCGCGCGCGTGGCGCTGCGCGTGAACCCCGACTTTGAGCTCAAGGGTTCGGGCATGCGCATGGGCGGTGGGGCCAAGCCCTTCGGGATTGACGCTGAAGCGGTGCCGGCGGTGTTGCGCGAAGTCGGCCGCCTGGGTTTGCGCTTCGAGGGCTTTCATCTGTATGCGGGCTCACAAAACCTGCGCGCGGCGTCCATTTGCGAAGCCCAGCGATTGAGTTACGAGTTGGCCCTGCGCCTGGCTGACCACGCGCCGGCGCCGGTGCGGGTGCTGAACCTGGGTGGCGGCTTTGGCGTGCCCTATTTCTCGGGGGAGCAACCGCTGGATTTGGCGCCGATTGGCCAGAACCTGCAGGCGCTGCTCGAACGCGCGGCGCAAGAGATGCCTCATGCGCAACTGGTGTTGGAGTTGGGCCGCTACTTGGTGGCCGAGGCTGGTGTTTATGTGGCGCGCGTGCTGGACCGCAAGCTCTCGCGTGGCCAGGTCTTCCTGGTCACCGACGGCGGCCTGCACCACCACTTGGCCGCATCGGGCAACTTCGGGCAAGTGGTGCGCCGAAACTATCCGGTGCGCATTGGCACGCGGATGCAGGCCACGGCCGACGAGCACGAATTGGCCAGTGTGGTGGGGCCCTTGTGCACACCCTTGGATCTCTTGGCAGACCGTATGCAATTGGCCCGCGCTCAGGAGGGTGACCTGGTGGTGGTCTTCCAGTCAGGCGCGTACGGGGCCAGTGCCAGCCCACAGGACTTTCTCGGCCATCCGCGGGTGGCCGAGGTCTTGGTCTAGGCGGGCGAACCCAGTGCGACCGGGCCTGCGTCCGACCGCTGGGCCACGACCACCATCTGCGCGCTCACGCGGCCCTGCCACTCATTGACCTCCATGCGGTAGGCCAATACCGCCTCGTCGTCCACCGGCTCCACGCGCTGAAACCAAATCGCTTCACGGGGTGCCGCTCGGGGATCGTTGGCTGGCCGCACGCTGAGTTTGAGGTGCTTGTCACCCACCACGCGCTGATGCAACACGCGCACCCGTTCGCAGAACACGGGCGCCTCAAAGCCCTGGCCCCACACCTGCGCGTCCAGCAGACGCGCCACGTCGGCACTGAAGGCGCCAGGCGGCAGCGCACCATCGATGCGCAGTTGCCGTTGCAGCGTGGCCTCGTCCAGCCACTCGCGCGCCACTTGACGCAGGGCTTCTGAGAAGGCCTCGAAGGCATCAGGCGCCAGGCTGCAGCCGGCTGCCATGGCATGGCCGCCAAATCGCACCAGCGCCTGGGGATGTCGCTTGCTGATGAGGTCCAGGGCATCGCGCAGGTGAAACCCCTCGATGGAGCGCCCCGATCCTTTGAGCAAGCCGTCTTGGCCACGGGCGAAGACGAACACCGGGCGGTGCAGCCGGTCCTTGAGCCGGCCAGCCAGGATGCCCACCACGCCTTCGTGAAACTGCGGGTGGAACAGGCTCAGCGCCGCAGCCGCGCCAGGCGTGCCCAGACCCAGGTCCACGCTCGACATCAGCTCCTCGGCCCGCTCGCGCATCCCGTCTTCCACCGAGCGCCGTTCGCGGTTGATGCTGTCCAGTGTCTGGGCCAATTCGGCTGCTCGAACCGGGTCGTCGGTGCTCAGGCATTCGATACCCAAGGTCATGTCGGACAGGCGCCCCGCTGCATTCAGGCGAGGGCCCAAGGCAAAGCCGAAGTCTTGCGCCGTGGCTTGTTGGGGGTTGCGCCCAGCCACGGCAAAGAGCGCCGCCACCCCCGCTTGCATGCGCCCGCTGCGGATGCGTTTGAGGCCTTGCGCCACCAGGCGGCGGTTGTTGGCGTCCAGCCGCACCACATCGGCTACGGTGCCCAGGGCCACCAAGTCCAATAGCGCAATCAGCTTGGGTTGCGTCTGCTCATCGAAGTGCCCCCGCGCCCGCAGCTCGCTGCGCAGGGCCAGCAAGACATAAAACATCACGCCCACACCGGCCAGGTGTTTGCTGGGAAAGCTGCATCCTTTTTGGTTGGGGTTGACGATCACATCGGCCGCCGGCGTTTGATCGGCGGGCAGGTGGTGGTCGGTGACCACCACTTGCAGGCCACGCGCCCGGGCGTGGGCCACCCCTTCGATGCTGGCGATGCCGTTGTCCACCGTGATCAGCACCTGCGGCGGCGCGTGCGCATGGCGCTCCAGGGCCAGGTCCACGATGGCCGGCGTCAGCCCATAGCCGTGGACGCTGCGGTCGGGCACCACATAGTGCAGGTGGGACTCGCGCACGCCCAACATCTTCAGCCCTCGCAAGGCCACCGCACAGGCGGTGGCGCCGTCGCAGTCATAGTCGGCCACCACACACAGCCGCTGGCCCTGCGCGATCGCATCGGCCAAGAGGACGGCGGCTCGGTCGGCATGGGTCAGCTGTTGGGGCGGAATCAGGTGCTGAAACTGCTCGTCGATCTCCTGCGGGTCGCGCACGCCCCGTGCCGCGTACAGGCGTGCCAGCAGCGGGTGTATGCCGGCCTGCTCGAGCGCATGGGCAATCCGGGGCGGCACGTCGCGCAGCACCAGGGCCAAGGGTGCTGCTGAAGCGGACTCGGGCGGTTGGCTCACGGGGCCGCTCCGCTGGGTGGCGCATCCAAGCCTTGCAGCCAGTCGCGCAGGGGCTTGGACCTCGGTGGCGGTTTGAGGGTACGGGCGATGGCGCCGCGCCAGCCGCCTGGCAAGCGCCGCATGGTGAAGGCCTGAGCAGCGTACCGCCCGCACAGGACCAAGACGGGTTCGCTTTGGCCTTCAGTGGGCGGGACCAAAGCCCCATCGACCCAGGCCTGAAGGGCCTCATGGGCCTGTGACCACGGTCGCACAGCCGTGGCCCGCACGGCCTGCAGCCAGGTGGTTGGGCCTTGTGCTGCCGCTCCGTCTTGGGGGTCTGAAGGGCCGGTGGCCGCGCCGGCATGGTCCAGCCACAGCGAGTTCACCGCCAGCGCGCCCCGCTCCTCACGCAACCGGTTGACCGGATGCTCGTGCAGCACCATTTGCGCTTCGTTCTGCAAGCGGCGCAGCAGCCGCGACGCCGCCAAGGGCGTGCGGCCTTGCCAGCGTTGCACCGAGTCGCCTTCCGCCCGAGGCCGGCTGGCGCATGGCAGGTCTCGCAAGCTCTCGTGCGCCACCCGCCAGTGTGTGGGGCCGTGCCACTGCAGCTGCACGCCTTCGCTGTCGAACAGGGGGTGCACCGCCGCAAACAATTCGCGGGATTCTGATTCGCTGAGCTGCAGATCAGCGGGCGGCAGCAGGGTGATGCGGTCGGCGCCCACCAGGCCATGAAAGGGGCTCAAGCGTGCCCAGGCCGTGCCCGATGTGTCGCCCACCAACCAGGCCTCCAGCGGCAGCCGACCATCGTCTGGTGTCTGCAAGGCACGGCCCCACACCAAGCGCGCCCAGGCCTGCTCGGCCAGGGTGTTGAGGGCCTCGGGGTCTTCCTGCAAGGCCCAAGAAGGGGCCAGGCGCATCATCAGTGGACTCCAGCGTTGCAGCAGGCCCTCCCATGAGGGGCTGTCCAGTGCCGCCTCGGGCGCCCCGCCGCCTTGTGCGGCTTCGGTCATCACGATCAGGTGCATGCGCCGATTATCGCGATGCCCTCGGGCAGAATCGGCCCCATGTCGGGACTTGATTGGCCGTTTGAATGGCAGGTGGGCTGGCGTTACACGCGCTCGGGCCGCGCCGGGCGGCGCAATGGCTTCATCTCCTTCATCTCCGGTGTGTCGATGATGGGCATCGCTTTGGGCGTGGCCGCGCTCATCATCGTGTTGTCGGTGATGAATGGATTTCAGAAGGAAGTACGCGACCGCATGCTGGGCGTGATCCCCCATGTGGAGCTGCTGGCCGCCGACGGTCAGGCCCTGCCCGATTGGCAGGCTTTGGCCCAGCAGGCGGCCCGGGCCCCAGGCGTTCAGGGACAGGTTCAAGGCGCTGCGCCTTATGTGACGTCACAGGTCTTGCTGGCGCGCGGCCAAGAAATGCGCGGCGTGGTGCTGCGCGGGGTCGACCCGGCGCACGAAGGCGAGGTCACCGAATTGGCGCGCCGCCAGCCTGAGCTGGTTGCGCGCCTGGCGCCAGGCCAGTGGCAGGTGCTGCTGGGCGTGGAGATCGCACGCCAGCTCGGCGTGGCGGAAGGGTCGGCCTTGACCCTCATCACACCGGGGGGCCAGGTCACCCCGGCGGGTGTGGTGCCCCGGCTCAAGACGGTGCGGGTGGCGGGCCTGTTCGAATCGGGCCACTACGAATTCGACAGCACCCTGGTGCTGATGCACCTGGACGATGCCGCGCGCCTGCTGCGCGTGGAAGGACCCACGGGGGTGCAGTTGCGCCTGCAGGACCAGCAAGCCGCCCGTGCGGTGGCGGCTCAGCTTCAACAGCATCTGGGCCCAGATGTCTGGGTGCGGGATTGGACCCGGACCAACCGCAACTGGTTTGACGCGGTGCAGCTCGAAAAGCGCTTGATGTTCATCATCCTCACCCTCATCGTGGCCGTGGCGGCTTTCAACCTGGTGAGCACGCTGGTGATGACGGTGACGGACAAGCAGGCCGACATTGCCATCCTGCGCACCTTGGGCGCCAGCCCGCGCTCCATCATGGCCATCTTCATGGTGCAAGGCGCAACGGCCGGTGTGGTGGGCACAGCCGGGGGCGTGGGCTTGGGCTTGTTGGTGGCCTTTCATGTGGACACTATCGTGCCGGCCTTGGAGCGTTTGCTGTCCACCAACTTTCTGCCCGCATCCATTTATGTGATCAGCCGCATGCCCAGCGATCCGCAATGGGCCGACATCGTGCCCATCACCGTGGTCTCCTTGGTCCTGGCTTTCCTGGCCACGCTGTATCCCAGCTGGCGGGCTTCCCAGGTGCAACCGGCCCAGGCGCTGCGACATGAGTGAGCCGGCCGCGTCTTCGATGAACCGACCTGGCGCTGCGCTTGAGGCGGCGGTGGTGATGGAGGCGCTTGGCGTGTCGCGCCGTTACCGCGAAGGCCGCCTGGACGTCACGGTTTTGGAGGGCGTGAACCTGCAGCTCAGGCGGGGGCAAAGCCTGGCCTTGGTGGGGGCCTCGGGTTCGGGCAAGAGCACCTTGCTGCACCTGCTTGGTGGCCTGGACCAGCCCACGTCCGGTTCGGTTCGCCTCATGGGCCGCGATTGGGCCGACATGAGCGTGGCGCAGCAAGGCGCTTGGCGCAACGAGCACCTGGGCTTCGTTTACCAGTTCCACCACCTCTTGGCGGAATTCAGCGCGCTGGACAATGTGGCCATGCCCTTGCGCATTCGGCGCATGCCCCTGGCAGCGGCCCGTGCGCAAGCGCTGCTAGCCTTGCAGGCGGTGGGGCTGGGCGAACGCGCCGCGCACCGCCCGGCACAACTCAGCGGAGGCGAGCGCCAGCGCGTGGCGGTGGCCCGTGCGCTGGTGACGCGCCCGGCTTGCATCCTCGCCGATGAGCCCACTGGCAACCTCGACCGGCGCACCGCCGACGGCGTGTTTGAGCTGCTGCTGAAGCGCAGCCGGGAAGAGGGCACGGCCTTGTTGGTGGTGACCCATGATGAGCAACTCGCCCGACGCTGCGACCACCGCTTGGAGCTCGTGGGCGGGCGCTTGCCCAGCTCCCCAGATGACCGCCTGGATTGACACCCACTGCCACCTGGACGCGCCCGAGTTCGCGCACGACGTGGCGCAAGTGGTCAGCCGATCGAAAGCCGCAGGCGTGGGCTGTTTGGTGTTGCCCGCGGTTCGGGTGCAAGACGCGCTGCGTGTGCGCGAGTTGGCCCATGCACACGATGCTGTCTATGCCTTGGGCATCCATCCGCTGACCGTGCCACAGGCTCAAGAGTCGGATCTGCAGGCCTTGGCCGATCGCTTGGACCAGTGGCGAGACGACCCCCGCCTCGTGGCGGTGGGCGAAATCGGACTGGACCACTTCGTGCCCGGCCAAGACCTGGCGCGCCAGGCCCACTTCTACGAGGCCCAGTTGCGCCTGGCGCGCGCGCGCGCGCTGCCCGTGCTGCTGCATGTGCGCCGCTCGGCAGATGCCTTGCTCAAGGGCCTGCGCCGTTGCCCGGTGGCCGGCGGCATTGCCCATGCCTTCAATGGCAGCCACCAACAGGCCCAGTCCTTCGTTGAGCTGGGTTTTGCCTTGGGCTTTGGCGGGACGCTCACCTTTGAGCGTTCCCGCCAGATCCGCCGGCTGGCCGTGGACTTGCCAGCGCAGGCCCTGGTCCTGGAGACCGATGCGCCGGACATCCCGCCGCAAGGTCTTTACCGGCCCGCGGCGGTGCGCCAGAACCACCCGCCGGTGCGCAATGAACCCGAGCAGGTGCCGATCATCGGGCGGGTTTTGGCCGAGTTGCGGGGCTGGACCCTTCAAGACACGGCGCGCATCACCAGTGCCAACGCCTACCGGGTGTTGCCGCGCTTGGCGCGGCTCCAGGAGGGCCGCGCATGAGCCGCGCTGGCCTGCGTGACCTGCCCATGGTGACGGTGTCCGAGCACGCCGGCGTGCGCTACCTGCACCTGGACAC
>RGEP01000591.1 GCA_009918225.1 Betaproteobacteria bacterium
CAGCCGTCCTGGCCCGGACCGAGTCATGGTGTTTCAGGAGTTCGATCAGCTTTTGCCCTGGAAAACCGTCCACGAGAATGTGGTGTTCGCCCTCACGGCCAGCGGTCGCCTGCCACGCCGAGAGGCCATGGAGCGCGCCAGCCATTACATCGACAAAGTCAACCTCACGGCGTTTGCCGACAACCTGCCCCATACCCTGTCGGGCGGAATGAAGCAACGCGTGGCGATTGCCCGCGGCATGGCCATGGAGCCCGATATTCTGCTCATGGACGAGCCTTTTGCGGCTCTGGACGCACTCACCCGCGGAAAGATGCAAGAGGAGTTGTTACAACTCTGGGAGGACACACGTTTCACCGTGCTGTTCGTGACCCACTCGATCCCTGAGGCGGTGCGATTGGGCAGCCGCATCCTGCTGCTGAGCCCCCATCCCGGTCAGGTACGAGCCGAGCTGGTCTGCAACGGACCTGACTCGCTAGGTCCCTCAGGGCAGCCGCTGAACCAGGAGATTGAAGCGCTGCTGTTTGACAACCGTGACAGGATCGCCCATGCCTGATCTTCGCCCCGATCGCATCCACGAGGTGCAGGCCCCTCGCGAATTACCACTGCAGCAGCGTCTCAGCCCCTGGGTGCTGATGTGGAACCACACGGGTCTGCGCAAGACCGTGGTGTTGGTGTGTCTGGCTGCCCTGTGGGAAATCTACGCACGCGGGCTCGACAACACACTGCTATTCCCCACCCTGAGTGAAACCATGAAGGCGCTGTGGAATGGCCTGCTCGATGGCACGATAGTGCTAGCCACCTGGTCATCCGTGCAAGTGTTGCTGAAGGGTTATGTCAGCGGCATGCTCTGCGCAGGTCTCTTGACCGCGATTGCCAGCGCGACGCGCTTGGGCTCAGATGTGCTGGAAACGCTGACAGCGATGTTCAACCCTCTGCCGTCCATCGCTTTGCTGCCCCTGGCAATGATCTGGTTCGGGCTGGGCGAAGGCAGCATTGTCTTCGTGCTGATTCATGCTGTGTTGTGGGCAGTGGCCCTGAACACCCACGCCGG
>RGEP01000592.1 GCA_009918225.1 Betaproteobacteria bacterium
GGTCTTTGGCTGTGGTCTGCGGCGCCGGGCTGCAAGCGGCCAGGGTGATCAAGGGAAGCAGCGAAAGGGTGTACAGATTCGGTTTCATGGTGCAGTCGTCGCGGAAGTACCTGCGCCACCGGTGGCGCGCAGCAGTTGCAGATCAGCCAAAGCAGACTGGGTTTGGGCCTCGAGGTGTTGCAGCCGCGCGCGGGGCCGGTACCGCGCAGGCCTTGTTGCAGGCCACGGTGCGCGCCCACACCGAAACCGATGTGGCGTTTCGCGCCGGCGGTCAGGTGGTGCAGCGCTTGGTGGAGGTGGGCCAGGCCGTGAGCAAGGGGCAGGTCTTGGCTGTTTTGGACTTGCAGGATTTGCAGGCCCAGCAACAGGCCAGCACGGCTGCGGCGCAATCGGCGCGCAGCGAACTGCAGCAGGCCCAACGTGAAGTGGCGCGGCTGGAGCGGCTGCAGGGCACGGGTGCCAGCGCCGAGGTGGACCTCGAGCGCCAGCGTTCACGTCTGCAGGTCAAGGCGCCCTATGACGGCGTGTTGACCGCCTGGCGCGCTGAGCCGGGCACGGTGGTGGCCGAGGGCCAGCCGGTGGGCAGCGTGGCGCGCAGCGGCGCTTGGGATGTGGTGGCCGATGTGGGCGAAGAGCACTGGGTGCTCATCAAGACGCAGCGCGCCTTGCGCGCCACGGTCAGCGTTCCCGCCGCCGGCCTGGTGCAGGTACCGGTGACCTTGCGCGATTTGTCACCCCTGGCCCAAGGCGCTGCGGGCGGCGGTCGGGTGTACCGCGTTCGGTTCAGCCTGCCCACATCCACAGGTGCTGCTTCCAAGGCCTCATCACCGATCACCCTGGCCCTGGGCATGCACGCCGAGCTCAGCCTGTCCACTGCTGCGCCATCGGCTCAATCGGCCCCATCGGCTTCATCTGGTGAAGGTGGCCGTGTGGCCACCGGCACGCATCGCCTGCCCGCCTCGGCATTGCTTCAGGACGGACTCAAGGCCCAGGTCTGGATGGTCCAAAACGTGGAAGAAGGGCGGGGCCGCCTGCAGGCGCTGCCGGTGA
>RGEP01000593.1 GCA_009918225.1 Betaproteobacteria bacterium
CCCTTGTTCACGCTGCACTGCGCGGCCGGCACGCCCCACTCGTTGGCAGCAGCCTGAACCAGCATCATGCGGGCGGCCGCGCCCCCCTTGCGGACATAGTCCTGCGACTCGCGGATGCCGCGACTGCCGCCGGTGGAGAAATTGCCCCAGATGCGCTTGCGCGCCAGGTTTTCGCCAGGCGTGGGCTGTTCAGTGGTGACCTTGGCCCAGTCGCAACCGAGTTCCTCGGCAACCATCTGCGCGAGACCGGTGAGCGTTCCCTGGCCCATTTCAGAGCGGGCGATCCGCACCACCACGGTGTCATCGGGCCTGACCACCACCCAGGCGTTCACCTCGGGTGTGGCGGCAGCGGCTGCCAAGCTGAATCCGCCTACCGAGGTGCCGCTCAAGGACACCAAAGACTGGCAGATCCTGGGCAAGCGACTGGCGCGTCTGGACACCGCCGACAAGGTGAACGGCAAGCAGGTCTATGGTGCCGACCTCACCATGCCGGGCATGCTGAATGCAGCCATCCGCAAGTGCGAGGTATTCGGTGGCAAGGTCGTGAGCTTTGATGCCGCGGCCATCGAGAAGCGCCCTGGTGTCCGCAAGGTCGTGAAGGTGCATGACGACGCGGTGGCGGTGGTCGCAGATACCTGGTGGCAGGCCAAGACTGCGCTCGATGCGCTGCCCATCAAATGGGATCTCGGCCAGCACGCAAATGCCTCGAGCGAGGCGTTTGCGAAGGTGCTGCAGGCAGGCCTTGATGCCAGCGACGCTGTGGTCGGCAACAGCAGTGGCGATGCCAAGGGTGCGATCGCGTCGGCGGCGCGCCGCGTTGAGGCGGTCTATGCGTATCCGCATCAGAACCATGCCTGCATGGAGCCCATGAACGCGGTGGCCCGCTTCACGGCCGATCGCTGCGAGGTCTGGACGCCCACCCAGAACGGCGAGGCGGCGCTCGCCGCTGCGTCCGAAAGCTCGGGTCTGCCTGCTGCCAAGTGCGAGGTCTACAAGATCAATCTGGGTGGCGGGTTCGGGCGGCGCGGTGCGGTGCACGACTGGGTACGC
>RGEP01000594.1 GCA_009918225.1 Betaproteobacteria bacterium
GTGCGGCGCAGGGTGGGTGCAAGTTGCATTCCAGCGCGCTTTTCCTCTGTCGAGCCTGCATATGGGATCGCACACGAATGGCGCGACCACCGCTTGGCACGCTTCATGCACCCGAGGTGGTGCGCGCATGTTGCGCATCCCCTCCAACCACAGATTCAATCAACAGCCCGACACTGCGGGCGTCAGGAGTGATCATGAAGCGTCGTCAACTTCTTGCAGCGGCCGGTGCAGCAGCCGTATGCGCCCCGGCCTGGGTCGGCGCCCAGTCGGCCAACTGGCCCACGCGCGGCCCGGTACGCCTGATTGCGCAATTTCCTCCCGGTGGTCTGGTCGACACCGTGTCGCGCCTGATGGCGCCGCACCTGTCGCAGGCGCTGGGCCAAACCGTGATCGTGGAAAACAAGGCCGGCGCAGGTGGCCTGATCGGCACGGAATATGTGGCGCGCCAGCCGGCTGATGGCTATTCGCTGCTGGTCAGCCACGCATCGGTGCACATCTATGCGGCTGCCACGCGCAAGACCATGCCGTTTGACCCGGTGGGCGACTTCACCCACATGGCCATGCTGGTCGAAGCGCCCATGGTCATCCTGGTGCGCGGCCAGTCGCCGTACCAGAACTTCGCGCAGTACCTCGCAGCGGCCAAGACCAAGCCGGTGCGCTACGGCACCTCGGGTATCGGTTCGGCCAACCACCTGTACGGCGAGATGCTGAAGATCGAAGGCCAGGCCGCACAGCACGACCATGTGCCGTATCAGGGCAGCGCGCCCGCCATGCAGGACTTGCTGAGCGGCCAGATCGACAGCCTGTTCGACCCGATCACCACCAACGTGGCGCAACTCAAGGCCGGCTCGCTGCGCGCGCTCGCCGTGTCCACGCCGCAGCGCCTGCCCGCACTGCCCAACATCCCGACCTTTGCTGAAGTCGGCTTCCCCTCGATGACCGGCTCGCAGTGGCTCGGCCTGTCGGCACCGAAGAACCTGCCCGCGCCGATCGCGCAGCGCCTGAGCGCACTGGTGCCCGAGATCCTGGCCAAGCCCGACATCGCTGCG
>RGEP01000595.1 GCA_009918225.1 Betaproteobacteria bacterium
GGCGGTAGATGCGCCCACCGCCGAAATCGCTTTCAGCGACCATCTGGTGCGGCACCTGAGCGAAGGCCTGGCCGTAAGCGATGGCCCCGTCGAAGCCATTTTCTTCATTGGCAAACAGCACCACACGCACCGTGCGGCGTGGCCGAAGGCGTGCAGACGCCCGTGCCATCAAGCCGGCAGCCGCACTCACGATGGCCACGCCGGCCCCATCGTCCACAGCCCCTTGGCCCAGGTCCCATGAATCCAGATGCGCGCCGATCAAGACCACTTCATGCGCCAGGTCGGTGCCTGGCACCTCACCCATGACGTTGTGGGTGATGGCCGGCACGTCACTGCGGTTGTCCATCTGAACGCGCATGCGAAGGGTCTCGCCCTGGGCCACCCGCGCGGCCATCACATCGGCATCGGGCACCGAAACAGCAAAAGCGGGAATGGGCCGTACCCGAAAGTCGTAGCGGGTGGCGCCGGTGTGTGCAATGCGCTGGGCATCGCGCGGAGCGTCGGTCGGCGCGCCAAGCGGAGCAGCACCTCCGGATGTGCCCACCGACCTCAATCCAAAGGCCACGGCGCCGCGCCGCGCGGCCTCCACCGGAGTCGATAAAGACGATGCGGCCGTTGGCGCGTGAGCGCGCCGGGTCTGCGGGTTCTTCCATCAGGGCGGCCAAACTGGGATACCAGGCCACCTCAGCCTCGACGCCGCCTTCGGGCGTTGAGATGCTGTTGCCCAAAGCGGCCATCACCAACTCACGGGGGGCGCCAGCCTGCCGAGGCCCCGAAGCATCCGACAGGCTGCGTCCCAACAACTGGGCCGAACCCTTTCCGCGCTGCCAAACCTTGAGCTCCATGGCTTGGGTGCGAACCTGCTGCAAGCCCAATTCGCGCAAAGCACCCTGCGCCCATGCCACGGCCCGTCGGTCGCCCTCGGAACCTGCCGGTCGTGGGCCAATGCCCACCGCCAGTTCCTGCAACAAGCGCCAGGCGACATCGCTGACCAGGGCCTGCTGCATCAACTCGCGGGCATGGTCGAGGTCGCGCG
>RGEP01000596.1 GCA_009918225.1 Betaproteobacteria bacterium
GAGGCCAACGCCTTTCAGTACACCGCCACACCGGCCCTGCATGACACGCTCGGGTTTCGCGACCGATTGGGCGGGCCCCAAGGCTTGGAAGCGTGGCTCGACCGCTTCTTCAGTCTGCCGGTGCCCAAGCCCGACAAGCACCTGGGGCAAGAAGCGCTGATCGGCCAGTACGCCCATGGCAATGAGCCCAGCCACCACATCACCTGGCTGTATGCCTATACCGCTGCGCCGCACAAGGGCCAGCGCCTGCGCGAGCACATCGTGCGGCGCTTCTACGGCACCGGCCTCAGGGGCTGGTGGGCAACGACGATGTGGGCCAAATGAGCGCGTGGCTCGTGTTCGCGATGCTGGGCCTGTACCCGGCGCAGCCCTTCAGTGCCGAATACGTGCTGGGCGAGCCCATGTTGCAGGCCGACATTCAGTTGCCTGAGGGTCGCGTGCTGCGTATTCGGGGGAAGGGGCCGCGCGCCCACTGGAACGGTGTGGCGCAGCAGACACCTGCTATGACCCATCAAGAACTGGCCGAGGGCGGTACCCTTCGGTTTTCAGCTGTTGAGCCTCAACGCCCATGAATCTGCCACCCACTGACGCAGCCGCCCCTTCAACCACGTTTGGCGGACGCGTGGACCGGCATTTGGCTGAACCACCCAGTGCGGCCAGCGCCCGAAGCCCAACGTCCTGGTGGGCTATGGTTGTCTCGGCCGGTCTGGGAGGGGGCTTGAGCTATGTGGGCATCTCCATGGCCATGGATGTTGAGTTGGCTCGCGGCTTGGTCGGCTTGCCGCCGATGCAGGCCCTTGGGTTTGCAGCCGGACTGTTGCTGGTGGTGTGGTTGAGCCTGTTGGTGCATGAGGCGGGACACCTATTGGGTGGTTGGCTCGGGAACTTGCGTCCCTTGCTGCTGCTGGCAGGGCCCTTGCGGATGGACCTGGAGGGTGGTGCGGTTCGGCTTCGCCTTAACCGCGAAGCCTCCACCTGGGGCGGCTTGGCAGTGGCCGTGCCTCGGCAGCAAGAGGTGGG
>RGEP01000597.1 GCA_009918225.1 Betaproteobacteria bacterium
GACCGAGCTCCCGTTCAGATCGCCGTTGGTCGTGTCTTGGTTCGTGAGCTGCGGCACGCTCACCTTGATGCGGACAGCGTCCACATCCGGATCAGTGATGGACCGCACAACTCCTGAACCGGACTGACTCGCCTTGACCTCAACGCCTACAACCACCTCGTTTTCAACGGAGGAGAACCCGGGCACATAGCTTTGCTGCTGGCTGCCGTTTCGGGTCTCCAGGGTGACGCCTGAGAAGTTGGTCGATCCATCCGGGTTCTGGATGGGGGTGTCGTCTAGGTAGACCGATTGCAGACCATCGACCAGGCCCTCGATCTCGCCCTCGGAGATGAGGTCTACCACCCGGGCGTAGGCTTTGGATCGCAGGCTGTCGGGCGCTTCTTGGGCCACACGGGCGCTGCCACCGCCACCTTTGCCGCCACCTCCTGCGCCAATGATGAGCTTGTTGGTTTTGAAATCGCTCATGCAGCAATCTCGTCCACATCGATTCCGGCGCTGATCACGGCCGAGCCCACAATCAGCCGTCCATACCCAACAGGCACAGGATGCCCCTGAGCGGTGGTGTTGACCGCGCCATTGAAGCTGTAGCTGGGCTTGTTCTCTGGCCGCTCCGAGGGCTCGGTGGCCTTCGGAGTGGGGGCGATCATCTGCGCCACACCACCGAGGATCATTGCGGTACCCACCGAATAGAGCGTCGCCTGTGACAAAAACGCGCCCGACGCAGCCCAGCCCAGCGGGTTCCACCAGGCCACGGCCAGCAAGGCTGCGCCCAGCAATATCTGACCGAGGCCATTGCCACCCGCGCCCGAGATCACCGGTGCGATGGTGATACGGCTTTGCCCCGTTGGCTCGTGCAGACGATCCAGCGTCAATGCCTCACGGCCAGCCAGCACTCGGTATCCCACGCCACGCTCGCCAGAGGCCACCAGTTCCCGCTCAAAGGCGGGGAAATTGGCTGCCAACGCCCGAATGGCCTCGGCGGCTGATGTGATGGCCAGTCTGTGCCTGCGGCCAAAACGG
>RGEP01000598.1 GCA_009918225.1 Betaproteobacteria bacterium
GAGGTGCGCTCGCTGTGATGAGCGGGCACGATGAAGTCATAGGCCTGTGCCACAACGGTCTCTGCCGGGACCCAACGCCGCTTGACGCCCTCTTGGATGACCCGGCCGCCAAAGTGCACCGGATATCGCACCTCAGGGCGCAAGATCTCCCACGGGTTGCCGTCGCGCATCCAGTCGTCAGGAACCTCACTCTGACGTCCGTCCACGATGCGCTGAGCAAACATGCCGTAGCGGTATCGCATGCCGTAGCCAAACGAGGGCAAGCCCAATTCAGCAAACGAATCCAGGAAGCAAGCCGCCAGGCGGCCCAGCCCACCATTGCCCAAGGCGGCATCGCCTTCAGCTTCCAGCACATCGGCCAGGCTGGCCCCGTGGGCTTGCAGCGCCGACTCCAAGCCCTCGCGCAGGTTCAGGGCAGACAAGGCGTTGTGCAGGGCACGCCCCATCAGGAATTCCATGGACAGGTAGTGCACGCGGCGGCTGGTGGACGTCCCGGCTTGGGCGGCCTGCAGCCGTTCAAGCGACTTCAAGCGCTCCACATCCTCAGCCTGGGTTCTGGCCCACCGTGTCTCCAGGGTCCCCCGACAAGCTTGCGCTACTGAACGCAAGACGGCCGCCGGCGAAAGGACCACGCCCTCGGCCGACGCCCGGGTTTGGGCCTCCTCAAGTGCAGCGGTCAGCAGATCGGAGGCAGGCATGGCAAGGGACCCTATCGGAAACGTGGATGCAATTGTAGTTTTACTACATTAGGCTCGGGGCCGACTGTAATGCAAGAGCCCAGGTGCACCGGCCATTTCCAGGTTCATCTTGGTTACATCCAGGGCCCCTGGGGCGGGCCACCGCTATGTGAAGCCATGTAGATTCCACCAACCATGTACAAGCAAACAACACAGCATTCGGCACCAGCGGGCCGCGTGAACCATCAGGGGGCGTCGTGGCGGACCTGAAACTCAGGGGTGTGGAAAAGGCCTACGGTGCCACCCGCATCCTCAAAGGCATCGACCTCGATGTTCACGACGG
>RGEP01000599.1 GCA_009918225.1 Betaproteobacteria bacterium
CAACGGCAATCCACTCATTGGGCTGATGCGCCTGCGCAATATGCCCAGGCCCGCAGACGATGGTGGGGATTCCGGCCTGATGAAACAGCGAGGCCTCGGTTCCAAACGACACCTTGCCCACGCCGCTTGCCGGGTCGAGTTCAGCACACTCAAAGCACAGGCGGGCGATCTCGCTGTCGGGCGCCGTGGCAAACCCTGGAAGCACCGAGCGGAGCTCATGATCGATACCGGCGTCGGCATGAACCGCCTGCATGGCAGGCACCATGGATTGCGCAAAAGCACTTGCCTCTTCAAAGAGCGCCTCTGGCGTATCCAGATGGTGGTGCCGTATTTCCCAGATGATTTCGCACTGGCGGGGAATGATGTTGAGCGCGGTGCCACCCTGGATCACGCCGGTATGGATGGTGGTGTGCGGCACGTCGTAGAGCGTATCGAACGGACCGCTGGCCACCAGCCGCCGGTGCATGGACTTGAGGTGCGCCACAAATTCGCAGGCGACCTCAACCGCATTCACCCCCAGCGGGGTGAGTGATGAATGCGCCTCAAAGCCGCGGACCACGGTGCGATATGCGTGTTTGCCTTTGTGTGCGATCACCACCTGCATGCCGGTGGGTTCGCCCACAATGCAGCCCGCGGGCCGATAGCCCTGCTCGACAATGTCGGCGATCAGCCTTCTCACGCCAATGCAGCCAACCTCCTCGTCATAGCTGAAGGCAAGGTGCACCGGGCGATCCAGGCCCCGGCGGAGGAGTTCAGGCACCAGCGCAAGCACGGTGGCACCAAACCCCTTCATGTCGGTGACCCCGCGGCCGACCAGCCGGCCACCCGATTCAATCACCCGAAACGGCTCGGTGTCCCAGGGCTGCCCATCAACCGGCACGACATCGGTGTGACCCGACAGCACGAGACCGCCCACCCGCGTTTCGCCGTTCCGCGCTGGCAGGGTGACCCACAGGTTGCACTTTCGACCGGAATCGTCATAGGTCCGTCGAAAGTCGCTCAGGCCGAGCGCACGCAGGT
>RGEP01000600.1 GCA_009918225.1 Betaproteobacteria bacterium
CAGGACGATGACATCTACCCGCTGGGTGGAAACGACGTGGTGGACGGTGGCCGTGGAAGAGACACGGTCTATGTCGATGCGAAATCCACCGATTTCCGGATTTCGACGATCAATGGCGTCACCTACTTGGACGCCACCTCCGGCGCCTCAACCGGAGAGGGTGTCACCCTGCGCAACATCGAGTCCGTGGTGTTCAAGGACAAGCGGATCTCCCTGGAGATCAACGACCGCCTGATCGACCGCCCCTCGGCCGACATGCTGGACGGCGGTCCCGGTATCGACACCTTTGTCATGGCAGGTTCACGCGTCGATTACCTCATCAGCGCCAACTACGGTCCGGCCACGGTTCTCATCAAACGCAAGGACGGCAACGCCGCGGACGACTTTCTCACCAATGTCGAGCGGCTGGAGTTTGCCGGCGGCCAGCGCGTGGCGCTGGACCTGGGGGCCACCGATGCAGCGGGCCGCTCGGTTTTATTGATCGGCGCGGTCCTGGGCAAGTCTTTGCTGCCGGCCAAAGAAGAATTGATGGGAACGGTGATCGGCCTGTTCGATCAGGGCTTTACCCTGCAGCAGCTGGCCGGTGCTTTGCTGCGCCTGCCGATTTGGGGCGGTGTGCTGACCCCCACCAACAGCAACGCGGACATCGCCCGCTACCTGCTGCGCACGGTGAACAAGGCTGAGCCAACAGACGCCGCAGTCGCCTCGGCAACCGCTGCCTTGAATGCGGAATCACCCACGCTGCAAGGTACCTGGTTGGCGGATCTCGCGGGCTCGGCTGCCAACCAGTTGCAGGTGGAACTGGTCGGCTTGCAGTCCAGTGGATTTCAGTACTCGGTGGCGGCAACGACCGGCTGAGGCAGCACGACCCCGCCGAATCCACTAGGCCCCAATGGGGTACTCAAATCCCGTTCCTGCCAAGCCCACCAAGTCGATCTTGCTCACATTGGCATCGGTGAGCGCCAGGGTAGCCAAGTAGTTGCCCTGTGCCTGGCTTGAGATGGCCTGGGCGGCGGTGGT
>RGEP01000007.1 GCA_009918225.1 Betaproteobacteria bacterium
GTGCGGCAGCTCATGCTGGGCACGTAGTACTCGTGGCTGTGGGTCAGCTGCAAGTGCTGGATGGCCGCCGAAGCCGTCTTGCGGATCACATAGAGCTTACGCTCCAAAGCGTCGGGCACGATCACATCAGCGCCACGGCCGATGAAGATCTGGCGGATCACGGGCTCCTTTTCGCGCACCGTGGGCGACATCGGCATATCGGCATTGACCGGCACATCGCGCCAACCCAAGAGCACCTGGCCCTCGGCCTTGACCGCGCGCTCGAGTTCCTGTTCGCAGGCCAGACGCGAAGCGTGTTCCTTGGGCAAAAAGATCATGCCCACGCCGTACTCACCGGGTGGCGGCAGCTGCACACCCTGAGCG
Source organism: Betaproteobacteria bacterium (assembly GCA_009918225.1). GTDB lineage: Bacteria > Pseudomonadota > Gammaproteobacteria > Burkholderiales > Burkholderiaceae_C > RFTU01. The sequence goes on from RGEP01000007.1 coordinate 364, forward strand.
GCCATGTCGGCACGAAGGAGTTCGTCCGGGATCTGGATCAGGATGCCCGCGCCGTCGCCCATCAAGGCGTCGGCGCCCACCGCACCCCGGTGGTCCAGGTTTTCCAAGATCTTCAGGCCCTGGCCCACGATCGAATGGGCCTTCACCCCCTTGATGTGCGCCACAAAACCCACGCCGCACGCGTCGTGCTCATTCTGAGGGTCGTAAAGGCCCTCTTGGGCCAGGTGCTTGCGTTCAGCGGACGTGCTCATGGAGGCGCTCCATCATTCGGGTAACCCCGAAGGATACGCCACCCCTCATTTAAATAAATGGGGTCAGAGTCATTTTTTTAGCGAACAAATTCATAGAGCGAAAAAATGGGGACAGAGTCAAACCGGCTTGCGGGGGCGGCCGCGGCCTCTGGGTGCCAAGGGCCGCTCGGCTGTGAGCGCCGGCGGCTGGGCCAGGATGAATTCAGGCGACGCCAAGGCCCAGCCCTTCAGGGCGGCTTCCGTGATGCGAGCGGCCTCCCGTTCGGTGGTCCCGGCCTCCAGCCCGTCGCGGTAGCGGCGTTCCCGCTCGAAGGGGGTATTGCCCAGGGCCCAATAGCTGGGGTGGTCGCTGACCAGGCGGTCTTGCCTCAAGCCCAGGTGATGGGCGGCGCTGGACCACGGCCACTCCTGTGCGTGGGACACCAAACCGGCACGCACCGGGTTGAGCTCGATGTAGCGCATGCAGGCCAGGAAATAGCGGTCGGTCTCCACGGGAGAGCACTTGAACCGGCCCTCCCACAGGGTGCCGCTGCGCCCATGCACCGCGTTGTGAGCGCCCACATACCGCCGACCCAAGGCCTGCATCATGCGGCTCAGGGATTGGGCCGAGGGCGGCGTCACCAGCAGGTGAAAGTGGTTGTCCATCAACACATAGGCCTGAAGGCTGACCGAATACTGGTCCAGGACCTCGGCGAGCATCTCGCGCCAGGCGCGGCGGTCCGCGTCGCTGCGCACGATGGGTTGGCGGTTGTTGCCGCGCTGGATGACGTGATGGGGCCATCCGGGCAGAACGAGGCGGGGCAATCGGGCCACGTCTGCCTCAGGGGAACACGCGCTGCCCCGTCAAGCGCTCATGTTCGCGCAGGGCGAAGCGGTCGGTCATGCCGGCCACGTAGTCGGCAACCGCCCGATGGGTGTCGGGTCGCTGCGCGTACTCGGCAGGCATCTCAGACGGCCGCTGCACATAGGCCTCGAACAGGTCATGCACCACCACCTTGCCGCGCTGGGTTTGGCGCTGCACCTGTGCATGGCGGTACAGGGCTCGAAACAGAAAACGCTTGAGCTCGGTGATGTCTGCACGCATGGCCGGGCTGAAGCCCACCAAAGCAGAACCTTGGCGCGCTTGCTCAGCATCGGCTGGGCGCGCCCGCGCCAAACGCGCGCCGGTGGTGCCCATCAAATCGTGAACCTGCGCCGACAACATGCGCCGCAGCACTTCCGACAACAAGCGCCGCCGGCCCATAGCGGGCAGACCAGGATGCTCGCGCACCGCCTCATCATGAAAGCGCCGCACCAGCCTGAGGCCCATCAATTGGTCCAAGGTGATCAGCCCGGAGCGAACTCCGTCATCAACATCGTGGGCGTTGTATGCAATCTCATCGGCCAGGTTGCACAACTGGGCTTCGAGGCTGGGCTGATAGCCCGCCACAAAGCGGTGGGCCACGCCGTGGGGCTCCAGGCTCTCCATGTGGCGCGCCACGCGCAAGGAGCAATGCTTGAGGATGCCCTCACGGGTCTCGAAACTCAAATTGAGCCCATCAAAATCCGGATAGCGCTGCTCCAAGACATCGACCACGCGCAAGCTTTGGAGGTTGTGCTCAAACCCTCCATGGTTCTTCATGCAGGCGTCCAGCGCATCTTGGCCTGCATGCCCGAACGGCGTATGCCCCAGGTCATGCGCCAAGGCCAAGGCCTCCACCAGGTCTTCGTGCAGACCCAAGCCACGGGCCATGGACCTCGCCAACTGCGCCACCTCCAGGCTGTGGGTCAGCCGGGTGCGAAACAGGTCGCCCTCATGGTTGAGAAAGACCTGGGTCTTGTAGACCAGTCGCCGAAAGGCCGTGCTGTGCACGATCCGGTCGCGGTCGCGCTGAAAGGCGTTGCGGTCCGGCGCCAGGGCTTCCGGGACCCGGCGCCCGCGAGACCATTCCGGTCGGCTTGCGTAGGGCGCCAAGCCGCGCGGCCCAGTGGCAGCGCCCCAGGCCGGCAACCCCAGGGCCGAGCCAGCAGATCCTGAACGCCAGCGCGGCACCATCTCAGCCGGTGTGTGCAGCCAAGACCTCACCCACCAGGGCATCGGGTGCTGACCGAAGCCCAGCGCGGCCCAAGGCTTCGATGACCACGAAGCGGATCTCGCCGCCCTCGGCCTTCTTGTCCACGCGCATCCACTCGAGGTACCGCTGCACGCCGAGGTCGGGCGCGCGCACCGGCAAGCCAGCCCGCTCCACCAGGCCACGCAGCCTGGTGACGAAGGCCGCAGGCATCAATCCCAGGCGATGCGAAAGTTCAGCGGCCAAGACCATGCCGCAGCCCACCGCTTCTCCGTGCAGCCATTCGCCATAGCCCAGACCCGCCTCGATGGCGTGTCCAAAGGTGTGCCCAAAGTTGAGGATGGCCCTCAGCCCCGACTCGCGTTCATCTTGTCCCACCACCCAGGCCTTGATCTCGCAGGACCGGCGCACCGCATGCAGCAGGGCTTGGGGCTCACGCGCCATCAGGGCGGGCAGTTGCGCTTCGATCCAATCCAAGAACTCGGCATCGGCAATCGGGCCGTACTTGATCACCTCGGCCAGGCCTGCGCTGAATTCACGGTCAGGCAAGGTGCGCAGCACATCCAGATCACACAGCACCCGCACCGGCTGGTGAAAAGCGCCAATCATGTTCTTGCCCAAGGGGTGGTTGACCGCCGTCTTGCCGCCCACCGACGAGTCCACCTGGGCAAGCAAGGTGGTGGGCACCTGCACAAAGGGCACGCCGCGCATGTAGCAAGCCGCCGCGAATCCGGTGAGGTCGCCAATCACCCCGCCCCCCAAGGCAAAGAGCACCGTTCGGCGGTCACAGGCTTGGGCCAGCAAATGGTCGAACACCGTGTTGAGGCTGTGCCAATCCTTGTGTGCTTCGCCGTCGGGCAAGACCACCTCCAGCACCCGCGCGTAGTGAGGCGCCAGGGCGTCTTTGACGGCCGCCAAATACAAGGGCGCCACGGTCAAATTGCTCACCACCACCGCGGTGGCCGCCCGCGGCAAGCCGGACCAGCTCGAGGGCGACTGCAAGACACCCGAGCCGATCATGATCGGGTAGGACCGATCCCCGAGCTCGATTTGGATGGTTTGAACCAGCGCCGGGTTGGTGTGGGCAAGAGCAGTGGCAGACACAGGCATGCGCCGAGTTTAAGTCGGGGGCCTGGGCCCAGGGGCCTAGGTCGAAGTCTGGCGTGGGGTATCGGTGGGGGTCGGCACAGGGTCGACGGGCGAGGGTACCCGGGCCGGGTCCACACGCCCGGCCAGTTCCAGCTGCATGAGGATCATGCCGGCCAGGCCCTGCACCGAAGGCCGGCCCGTCTCGATCACAAAGTGCGCCGTGCGCCGGTACAAAGGATCGCGTTCTCGAAACAGCTCGCGCAACTTGCGCAAGGGGTCATCCACCTGCAGCAGCGGCCGATGACGGTCATGGCGCAGCCGTCGATACAACTCTTCTGGTGTTGAGCGCAGGTAGACCACGGTGCAATGCCGGTGCAAGGCCTCGCGGTTGGCTTCACGCAGCACCGCACCGCCCCCCGTGGCCAGCACCATGGGTCGGCCATTGGCCAACTCAGTGATCACGGTCTGCTCCAGGTCGCGAAAGGCTGCTTCACCATGCGAGGCAAAGTAGTCCTTGATCGCCATGCCCAATCGGTGCTCGATCTCATGGTCGGCATCCACGAAGGGCAGGCGCAGTTGCTTGGCCAACAGGCGGCCCACCGTGGTCTTGCCGGCACCCGGCATGGCCACCAAGGCCAAGCTCAAGCCCATACGGCCCCCGCGAACGCCCAAGCAGCTCCCACAACAGCAAGAGGCCGCATCACCGTGGACTCCCAGGCACAGGCATCAAGACCTGCGGCGTCAAAAACACCAGCAACTCGGTGCGCCGCGCATCGCGGCCCACGGTTCGGAACAAGGGCCCGAGCACGGGCAACTGGCCCAACACGGGCACCTGCACGCGCGTGTCGGCTTCTTCCTGTTCGTAGATGCCGCCGATCACCACCGTTCCCCCGTTTTCCACCAGCACCTTGGTCTTGACTTCCTTGGTGTTGATCTCTCGACCGTCTGGCGTGAGCGCACCCAGACTGTCTTTGTTGACCATGACGCTGAGTATCACATGGCCCTCTGGCGTGATCTGGGGCGTGACGGTGAGCTTGAGGCTGGCCTCCTGAAACTGCACTTGGGGCGAAGGAGACAGGGGCGAAGAAGTGCCGCGATAGGGAATTCTGAAGCCTTGCTTGATGTGGGCCTCGACCTGATCGGCCGTGACGATGCGAGGGCTTGAGACCACCTTGCCGCGCCCATCAGCCTCAAGCGCTGAAATCTCCAAGTTGAGAAAGCGGTTGGCCGCTGCACCGAACAGCGACACCGCCATGGAGGCCGGCCCCAGCCCGTTCAGGGGTGCCGCCGGAAGGTTCACAAAATGCGTGTTGGTGAACAAGGCACTGGCCGCTTCTCGATCGACCGCTGCGGCAGGCGGCGGCGCGCCGGCCTGGCCGGTCAGGCTTCCGAGGGCCAGGTAGTTGCCCCCCACCACCGCCGAAGTGCCACCGCCCAGGGCCACCGGTGCCGCTCCCCGCTGCAAAGCCAAGTCGCTCATGCCCAGCTTGACCCCAAGCGAGCGCCCAAAGCTGTCACTGGCCTCCACGATGCGGGCTTCGATCAGCACTTGGCGCACCGGAATATCGATCTTCTGGATCATCTGCCGCACCTGCTCGAGCTTGGCGGGAATATCGGTGACGAAGAGTTGGTTGGTGCGGGACTCAGCCATCACGCTGCCCCTGGCTGACAGGAAGCGCGCCGAGGACAGGCCGTGTGCACCACTAGCGCCTCCAGTGCTGCCGCCCGTGCTTGACGAAGCCCCAGAGGTCGGCCCTGATGTCGCCAAGCCTCCATGTGCAGAGGCCCCCAGCAGACCCCTGGCCACTTCCTCCGCTCGCCCATAGTTCAGCTGAAAAGCCTCGGTGCGCATGGCCTCAAGATGGCGCCGAAGGCCCAGGCCCTTGGATTGCAGGATGATGTCCAGGGCCATGTCCCATGGGACTTCATGCAGGCGCAAGGTCACGTTGCCGCTGACGGCATCGCTGACGACCACGTTCAACTGGGTGAAGTCCGCAAAAACCTGCAGGACCGCCCGCACGTCGATGTTCTGGAAGTTCAGGGACATCTTGTCGCCGCTGTAGCGAGCTGGCGCCTGCGAGGCCGGCAAGGCGTACTCGCTGGCCACCTGCGCCGCCACCAGCGGCGCGCCGCCCAGCAGGACTGCACCCTTGACCACCGCACCCTTGACGAACCTGGTGGCCCAACTGCCCAAGCTCAAGCGCAAGCACCATTTGAGTGGGTTCACGGTGCATCCTCCATCCAAGTCGGGCGACGGCTTTCCAAAGGCCCCAACACCTCGCCGTCTCGGGCGGCCTGCACGCGGCCGTCCACCTGCCGCAAGGTCCAGGCTTCACCCGTGCGGCCCACTTTTCCGACCCACCGCAGCTCGCCCAAGTGGCCGCGTTCGAGATCGGTGCTGTTTGACACCAGGGCCAGGCTTGGGCGAAGCCCAGAGCCCGGCGTACGGCCGTTTGGGTTTGCCCTGCTGCTGGCGCTGGCCAGCCATGGGCCACGGAAAGGGTCACGGAAAGGGTCGCGGAAACCGTCACGAAAGGGTTCTTGACCATGGTGTCGAGCCGTGCCGGGATCGAATGCCCCATTTGCAGAGGCAGCGGCGGGCCCCGCGGTTTCCGATGCAAGGGCATGAACACCCGCGCGAAGGGGTCTCGCCGCGCGGGCAGCGGGCCCGGCCGTCAAGGTGGCCTCTAAGGACAGCTCGGGTTCGGCATTCCGCTCGCTTGGATCCTCCAGAGCAGGTGCATCCACGCTGCGCAGGGTCAAACCCTGCACCGTGATGGGGTCGTGCAAATGCTGCAAGGCCTCAAGCCACGATGCCAGGTCGCGATAGCGCCCCCGGATTCGCAGCGACATCGCGCCCGCGCTGCGCGCTTCACCCAACGGCGCGCCCTTGGGCCGCAGCCACTCCAGCTGCAGCCCCAAGGACAGGCCCGCCTGCAACCAGCGTTCGGGCGCCGCATTGGCGGGCGCCGGCACAGGGCCAAGCTCTGCGCCGGCGGACCCGCTGGGCTGCACCGGGGCGGCTACGGCCGTGGGGCGCTGAGGGTTTGCGGCGACGGCCGGTGGCCGCGGCTGCTCGGGCTGCATGCTGGAGACCGCCCAGGCGGCCGATGCGGCGGCCACCGCTGCAAACACCACGGCGGCCACCGCCGCGCGTACCGGCCCTGGCCACACACCGGGGTCGGGGATGGGGTGCCCAGCGATGGCCCATGTGGGCTTCATGGCCGGCTGCCGCCATCGGGCGCAGCGCCCTGCTCGCGCAGCTGCGCGGTCAACAAGAAACCCAAGGCCCCGGGCTCGGATGCGTCCGCTCCAGAGCCCTGCAACTCGCCCCACTGAACGTGATGCACGAGCACCGATTCCCTTTCGAGGATGGCCGTGTAGGCCGAGATCGCCTGTGCCGACCCTGCCCGCCCGCGCAGGGACACAGCCCTGCCCTCCCAATGCACCTCTCGCAACCCCACGTCGGGCGGGGTCAAGCGAGCCAGTTCCTGCAGCAAACGCCCCGCCAGCGCTGGCTGTGGTGATTCGACAGGCGGTGCTGAAGGCGCAGCGTCTGGCCCCGGGCTGCTGTTGCCATTGCCAGCAGGAACCGATTGGCCCAGCTGGCCACCCGCGCCTGGGCCTGCAAGCTCCTGTGCTGGCAAGGGGCTGAGCAGGGACAGCGGCCGCGCCACCGCCATCAAGACGCCCGGCGCCATCGATGCGGTCACCCCGGAGAGCACAGCGGCCAAGCCAGCACTGCCCACAAGCTCCAGCATCAAGCGCCGTCGCGCTCGGGCCAAAGCCCAGTGCCGATGGGGCAAGAGGTTGAGCAGGGTCATGGTGACAAGGACCTCAAGGCCAGGCCAAAGGCCAGCGCATACGCACACGCCTCATCGGGTGCGGGCCTGGCACCGGCACCTCGCGGGTTTGGTCCCGTACAGGCCAGGTGCACAAAGGGGTCCAACCACCACGCAGGCACGCCAGCCAAGCGCGCGATCGAATGCAGCCATTGGGCTTGGTCGGGCGCGCCTGCGTGATCCCCAGCCACCGCCAAGCCGATCAGGGGCCGAGCCGACTGCGTTGCGTTGAAGTGCTGCAGCAAGCGGCCCAAGCTCTGCAGCCCCGAGGACCCATCAAGCCCAGGCCCCAGCGCTTCTGACCGTTCAAACACGATCTCGCCCTCGGCCATCACGCGCAAGGTCAGCTCATTGAGCCGCCCGTCAACCATGCCCAGCGCTTCGCCTGGGGCCAGTTGCCCGTCTGGCGGCCGCCAGGCCCTCAAGGTCAAGAGCGCGGCATTGGACTCGGTGTCCAACACGGCCAACTTGAGCCCCGCCGCTTGTGCCCAAGCTTGCCGCGCCCGCACACGGTCCTGCCGGGCTGCGGCCATCAGCACCCCATTCCCCCCAAAACCGAACGAAATCGCGCGCGCCGCAACAGGACGTGGGCAGAAGGCAAGCCCATGGCCACGGTCCGCCCCTGAAGGCCTGAGCCCTGCACCCAGGATTGCAAACCGCGCACCACGGCATCGGAAGGGGCCATGGCCACGTCGGACACCGGCTCGGGCACCTCCAAAAGGCCCCAGCCGCTCAGGCGCGCCTGGCCATCGCGGCCCTGAACCAAGTCGACCCACCGCAGCGAATGGGCCCGCAGGTCCAAGCCCAAGCCCCTGCGGCCCAGCCCAGCGACCTTCAGGTCAAGCCAACGGCGCTGAAGTCCAGCCCAGCCTCGCCCCAGGCCAGCCGCCGCGTCCGTCCATCCGATGCGCATGCCCCCTCCCCAGGCGCCAGGGCCCGTGCTGTTGAACCTTCAGATTAGGCCCAGGGGATCCAAATTTCTATAATCCACCCTCCTCGGAGCCAGTCCCCTGGCCCCGACGGGTGCCCACCTCATGCCCGACTCCTCCCACCGCACTTCCCCCACCCCCGACGGCGGCCCACCGCCCGATCAGCGGCCCTTGCGATCCCCCGTTCAGGTGCTGCTGCGCTTCGTCATGGGCGTGGTCTTGTTGATCGCAGGCCTGGCGGTAGCGGGCGCCATTGCTGGTGGCCTGGCCCTGGCGCTGGCTTACCCGCACCTGCCCGACATCAAGGGTTTGGATGACTACCGGCCCAAGCTGCCCATGCGCATCTACAGCGCCGATGGAGCCCTGCTGGGAGAGTTTGGCGAAGAACGCCGCAGCTACACGCCGATTGCCGAAATCCCGGCGGTGATGAAGCAGGCGGTGCTGTCCATCGAAGATGCCCGGTTCTATGAACACGGGGGCATCGACTACGTGGGGGTCCTGCGCTCCATCGTGGCCAACGTCGGGCAGGCCCGCAGCCAGGGTGCGTCCACCATCACCATGCAGGTGGCGCGCACCTTCTACCTGTCCAGCGAAAAGAAGTACATCCGCAAGATCTACGAAGCCCTCCTGGCCTACAAGATCGAGTCGCAGCTCAGCAAGGATGAGATCCTGGAGCTCTACCTCAACCAGATCTACCTGGGCCAGCGCGCCTACGGCTTTGCTGCCGCTGCTGAAACCTACTTCGGCAAGCCGCTCAAAGAGATCACGGTGGCCGAAGCAGCCATGCTGGCCGGCATACCCAAGGCACCGTCGGCCTACAACCCCGTGGCCAACCCCAAGCGTGCCAAGGCCCGACAGCGCTACATCATCACCCGCATGCTCGACAACGGGCACATCACCCCGCTGCAGGCCCAGCAAGCGCAGCGCGAGCCGCTGCGCCTGCGCAGCAGCACCAGCCTGCCCGTGCATGCCGAGTACGCCGCTGAAGTGGCGCGGCAACTGGTGTTTGGCCAGTACGGCGAAGACACGTACACGCGGGGCCTGAGCGTGACGCTCACGCTGGACTCGGCTGAACAGATGGCCGCCTACCGCGCCCTGCGCCGCGGCATCCTGGAGTACGAAAAGCGACAGGTCTACCGTGGACCTGAGGGCTTCGTGGCCCTGCCCACTGACCCTGATGAGGTGGATGCGCGGGTGGCCGAGGCGCTCAGCGACCACCCCGACAACGATGAGATCAAGGCTGCGGTGGTCTTGGAAGCCACGCCCACCAAGGTGCTGGCCTCGCTGCAATCGGGCGAGGAAGTGGTCATCAGTGGCGATGGACTTAAGCCGGTGGCTTCAGGCCTGGCCGAAAAGGCCCCTGCCAACAAGCAGATTCGCCGGGGCTCCATCGTGCGCGTGGTGCAAGACGGCAAACGTTGGGTGTTGACCCAACTGCCCGAAGTCGAAGGCGCCTTCATCTCGCTGGACCCCAAAACCGGTGCGGTGCGCGCCATGGTGGGTGGGTTTGATTGGCGCAAGAACAAGTTCAACCATGTGACACAGGCCTGGCGCCAACCGGGCTCGAGCTTCAAGCCCTTCATCTATTCCGCCGCCCTCGAAAAGGGCTACACCGGTGCCACGGTGATCAACGACGCGCCCTTGTTTTTCGATGCCGGCGCTACGGGCAGCCAGCCCTGGGAACCCAAGAATTACGATGGCAAGTTCGAAGGTCCCATGAGCATGCGCACGGCCTTGGCCAAGTCCAAGAACATGGTGTCCATTCGCGTGCTGCAGGGCGTGGGGGCCAAGAATGCGCAGGAATGGGTGACCCGTTTTGGCTTTGAAGCCGAGCGCCATCCGGCCTACCTCACCATGGCCCTGGGCGCGGGCTCGGTCACGCCCATGCAAATGGCCACCGGCTATGCGGTGTTTGCCAATGGGGGCTATCGCGTACCGCCGGTGCTCATCAGCCGCATCGCCGACGACCGGGGCAAGGTGTTGGTGGACTCGCCCCCGAAACCCGCCGAAGAGTCCTGGCGCGTCATTGATGAACGCAATGCCTTCGTGATGTCCAACCTCTTGCAGGAAGTCACCCGCTCAGGCACAGCCGCCAAGGCGCAGGCGACCCTGCAACGCAGCGACCTGTACGGCAAGACCGGCACCACCAACGATTCCATGGACGCATGGTTTGCCGGTTGGCAGCCCAGCGTGGTGGCCGTGGTGTGGATCGGCTACGACCAGCCGCGCAAGCTGGGTGACCGTGAAACGGGCGGCGGCTTGGCGCTGCCGGTGTGGATCGAGTACATGCAGCAAGCGCTGAAGAAGACGCCGCCAGCCGACATCACCGTGCCCGCGGGCGTGGTTCAGTCCGGGGCAGACTGGGTCTTTGAGGAATACGCTGCGGGCAAGGGTGTGCGCAGCGTGGGCTTAGGCGACAAGCCCGACGGCGCAGCGGAAGAGGAAAAGAAGAGCATCCTCGATCTGTTCCGGCGCTAGCCGCTCGGCTTGCTCAGGCGCCCTACAAGCTTGATCCAGCCTCAGTCTTTGGGAGGCTCGAAGCGCAAGGCCTTGCCCGCCTGTTCGCTGGCGCGCTGAGACAGCAGCGCAAAGAACTCATGCCCCTCCCGCTCGGTCCACATCCCTTGCCGGTGCTTGAAGTGGTAGCCCCCGGCGCGCGCGGCCACCCACAGCTCGTGCAGGGGTGGCTGGGTGTTGATCACGATGGTGCTGCCGTTGGGAAAGCCCAGCTCCAAGAGGCCGCCGGTCCGTTGGGCGTCGATATCGACCACATCGTCCTGCAACCAGGTGTCCAGCGTGGCCTCAATCCTGGCCAACATGCGGCCGGTGAGCTGGTGAAATTCCAGATCGGTCAAACCAGAGGCGGGTGTGTCGTCCATGCGAGTCGATAGAATTCTCGGGTGAAGCCCTTCATCATAGCCAGTACCCTGCGCATCCGGCCCTTGGCCTTTGCGATGGCCGCGCTCGTGATGAGTGGCTGTGGTCAGAAAGGGCCGCTCACCCCTCCCACGGCCCGCACCGCGGCGCCTCCAAACGCTGCCTCAGCACAGGCCACTGCCCGCTCGACACCGCCGGCAGCGCAGGCTGCTTCTGAGCCCGCCGCTCGTCCTTCGGCCGTATCCCTTGAGGGCACCGCGGCCTCCACTTCACGCCCCACACCCCGCCCATGATGACCCCCTTGCCCGGCGCGCCCCATCTGGCCTATGCACATGGCCGCCTCAGCCTGGACGGCTTGGACCTGCAACAGCTGGGCAAGGCCTTCGGCACGCCCTTGTATGTGTACTCGGCCCAGGCGATGCGGGCTGCGGCACGCGCCTACCAAGCCGCGCTGGTGGGCCGGCCGCACCTGCTGTGCTACGCCATGAAGGCCAACAGCAACCTGGCGGTGTTGCAGACCTTTGCCCAACTCGGCTTGGGCTTTGACATCGTCTCAGGTGGCGAGTTGCAGCGCGTATTGGCTGCGGGCGGCGACCCCTCAAAGGTCGTGTTCTCGGGCGTGGGAAAGACCCGCGCCGAGATGCAGGCGGCGCTGCGCCATGGTGTGCGCTGTTTCAATGTGGAAAGCCAGGCTGAGTTGGAAGTGCTCTCAGAAGTGGCCCAGCATGAAGGCCGTCCGGCGCGGGTGAGCTTGCGGGTCAATCCAGATGTGGATGCCGGCACGCACCCCTACATCTCCACCGGCCTGAAGGGGAACAAGTTCGGTGTGGCCCACGACCGCGCGCTGGCGCTGTACGCACAGGCCCGCGCCCTCAAAGGCTTAGAAGTGGTGGGCATCGATTGCCACATCGGCTCGCAGATCACCGACATTGCGCCCTACCTGGACGCACTGGACCGCGTGCTGGACTTGGTGGAGGCGATCGAAGCGGAAGGCACCGCCTTGCACCACTTGGATCTGGGCGGTGGCTTGGGCATCACCTATACCGACGAGCAGCCACCGTCTGCGCAAGCCCTGGTGGGCGCCATGCTGCAGCGCATCGATGCGCGCGGCCATGGCCACCGGGAACTCCTGCTCGAACCGGGACGCTCCTTGGTGGGCAATGCCGGTGTGCTGCTGACCGAGGTGCTGTACCTGAAGACCGCGCAGGCTGATGAAGTGGCCCAAGGCGGGCGGCACTTCTGCGTGGTGGACGCCGCCATGAACGACCTGATGCGCCCGGCCATGTACCAAGCGTGGATGGGCATCGTGGAGTGCCAGCAGGCGCCGGCCGATGCACCACGCCGCACCTGGGATGTGGTGGGCCCGGTGTGCGAGTCAGGCGACTGGCTGGGCAAAGACCGCGAACTGGCCGTGAAGGCCGGCGACACCCTGGCGGTGTTGTCGGCCGGCGCTTATGGCATGACCATGTCCAGCAACTACAACACCCGTGGCCGTGCGGCCGAGGTGATGATCGACAGTGGTCGGGCTCACCTGGTGCGTGAGCGCGAACAGCCCGAGCAGTTGTTCGCGGGCGAGCGCCTCATCGGCTGAACGCCGACAGGCGCGGCCTCGCGCTTCTCAGGCTTGGCGCCCCTCTTCGACCGCGTGGCAGGCCACCTGGGTGCCCTGCGCATCGACCACCCGCATCACCGGCCGCTCGCTTGAGCAGCGTGCATTGGCCAGGGGGCAGCGCGGGTGGAAGGCACAGCCCTGCGGCGGATTGAGCGGGTTGGGTACTTCGCCCTGCACCGGTGTACGGGAGCGGCCACTCATGCGGATGTCGGGAATCGCGTCCAGCAGCATCCGGGTGTAGGGGTGCCGGGGCATGCTGAACAGCTGCGCCTTGGGCGCTTGTTCCACCAAGCGACCCAGGTACATCACACCCACCGAGTGGGCTACGTGGCGCACCACCGCCAGGTTGTGCGATATGAAGAGGTAGCTCAAACCACGCTCGGCCTGCAGGTCCTTCATCAGGTTGAGCACCTGCGCCTGCACGCTCACATCCAAGGCCGAGGTGGGCTCATCACACACCAAGAACTCGGCGTTGGTGGCCAGGGCCCGGGCTATGGAGATGCGCTGTCGCTGCCCACCGGAGAACTGGTGGGGGAACTTGCCCACATCGTCGGGCGACAAGCCCACTTGCTGGAGCAGTGCCGCCACGCGCTCCTGCAGGGCGGCAGCGCCTTGCACCAAGCGGTGTTCGCGCAAGGGTTCGCCCACAATGTCCAAGACCTTCCAGCGCGGATTCAAGCTCGCATACGGGTCTTGAAAGATCATCTGCATGCGCCGACGCAGGGCGCGTTGCGCGGCTGGGTCTCGCCCGGTGGTCAGGTTCTCGCCATCGAAGATCACCTCGCCGCGGCTGGGCGGGTACAGCCCCACCAACAGGCGCGCCACCGTGCTTTTGCCGCATCCCGACTCGCCCACCAGGGCCAAGGTTTGCCCGGCGGGAATCGCAAAACTCACGCCGTCTACCGCATACACGAACTGCTTGGGCTTGCGCTCCACCACACGGTTCAGCCAGGGTGCAGACACATCAAAGACCTTGGCCAGGTCGCGCACCTGCACCAAGGGCCTTTCGTCAGAAGGGCCGGTGCTGGAAGCAGGGTTGGGCATCGTCGCGTTCATTTCAGGCGCCTCAAGCATTGGCGTGCACCCAACAGGCCGCGCGCGTGGGCCCTGCCGGCATCAGCTCGGGCCGCTCTTGCCGGCAGCGTTCGGTCGCCCGCGTGCAGCGCGGGTTGAAGGCGCAGCCCGGCGGAATCGCGTTCAGGCGCGGCATCGAGCCATCGATCTGCGTGAGCCGCTCCGCTTGCCCGTCCATGGACGGGATCGAGCCCATCAGCCCCAAGGTGTAGGGGTGGGCCGGGCAATGGATCACATCCTGAACCGGACCGATCTCCACCACACGACCGGCGTACATCACCGCCACCCGGTCGCAGGTTTCCGCAATCACACCCATGTCATGGGTGACCAACATCACCGAGGCGCCGTGCACCTTGCACAGCTTGCGCAACAGGCTGATGATCTGCGCCTGGATCGACACGTCCAAAGCCGTGGTGGGCTCATCGGCCACGATCAGCCGCGGTTCGGCCGCCAAAGCCAAGGCAATCACCACCCGCTGGCGCATGCCGCCCGAAAACTGGTGCGGGTAGTGGTCGATGCGGGCTTCGGGCGCCGGAATGCCGGTTTCAGCCAAGAGGCGAATCGCCTTTTCGCGGGCCTGCAACTCGCCCATCGGCAAGTGGGCGCGAATGGTCTCGATGATCTGCTGCCCCACGGTGTACAGCGGGTTCAAGGAGGTCAGCGGGTCTTGAAAGATGGCCCCAATCGAGCGGCCGCGCACCTTGCGCATCTCCTCGTCGGGCAGGTCATCGATGCGCCGCCCCTCGAGCCTGATTTGGCCCCCAGCCACCCGACCGGGAGGCTCGAGCAAACCGATGATGGAGGCACCGGTCAGCGACTTGCCTGCGCCCGATTCGCCCACCACACCCAGGATCTCGCCCGGCGCAATGGAGAAGCTCACCCCGTCCAGCGCCCGCAGCACGCCGCGCCGCGTGGGGAACTCGACCACCAGGTCCTGCACCTCCAGCAAGGGCGTTTGGTCAGCGTGGGGATTCGCGGGGGAGGACATGGGCAGATGGGTTGAAGGTGCGTGGCGAGTAAAGGGCCGGTGGCGAGATCAGGTCAAAGTGGAGCGAAGCAAGGCCAAGCAGACAAGGGGGGCCTCAACGCAACCGGGGGTTGAGCGCGTCGCGCAGCCAATCGCCCAAGAGGTTGACGCTCAAGGCAATCATCACCAAGACGAGACCGGGGAAGATGGTGATCCACCACTCACCCGAGAACAAGAAATCGTTGCCGATTCGGATCAGCGTGCCCAAGGATGGCGAGGTCGGCGGAACACCCACGCCCAGAAAGCTCAACGTGGCCTCGGTGAGGATGGCCGTGGCCACCTGAATGGTGGCCAGCACCAGCACCGGCCCCATCACATTGGGCATGACATGCCGGAACATGATGCGCCACGGTGCCACGCCCACCACGCGCGCGGCCTGCACGTATTCCTTGTTGCGCTCCACCAAGGTAGAGCCGCGCACCGTTCGTGCGTACTGCACCCAGCCCGACAGCGAGATGGCCAAGATCAGCACCGCAAAGGCCAGGGTGTCGTGGGCATTGGGAAACAGCGCACGGCCCACGCCATCGATCAAGAGGGCCACCAGGATGGACGGAAAGCTCAACATCACATCGCAGGTGCGCATGATCAGCGCGTCCACACGCCCGCCCACGAAGCCCGACAGCAACCCCAGGCTCACGCCGATGACCACCGACAAGAGCACCGAGGCCAAGCCCACCAACAAGGAGATGCGCGCGCCGTACATGAGCGCCGACAAGATATCCCGGCCCTGGTCGTCGGTGCCCAACAGATAGCGCGGCTGGCCTTCCTCAGACCAAGCCGGCGGCAGCCGGGCGTCGCTCAGGTCCAAGGCCGCCAAATCGAAGGGGTCGTAAGGGGCCACCCACGGAGCGAAGAAGGCACAAAAGGCACACAACAAGGCCACCAGTGCCGCCACCATGGCCACCGGTGACGTGCGAAAGCTGAACCACACATCGCTGTCGAAGAATCGCTGCCAGCGGCTGCTCATGTCAGTGTCCTCCCCCGCTGGTGTTCACCCGCAGCCGAGCCGGTGATGGTGATCACCGGCACCAGGGTGTTCTTCAAGGCATGGCCGAAGTAAACCGCCCGCTGGGGCAGGCCACGCGCGCGTGCGAACTTGATGTAGTCGGTGCGCAGCACCTCCAGCATCTCCGAGCGCACCAGCCGCATGATCAGGGTCAGCTGAAAGATGCTCAGCGTCACGGCCGGCAGGATCAGGTGCTTCCAACCATCCAGGGTCAGCAGGCCCGTCGTCCACCAACCCAAGTCCAAGACTTCACCACGCCCAAAGCTGGGCAGCCACTTGAGCATCACCGCAAAGACCAAGATGAGCAAGATGCCGATGAGGAAGGTGGGCAGCGAGACGCCCAACAGGGAAAAGCCCATCACCATCTGCGACCAGAAGTTGCCGCGCTTGAGCGCCGCATACACCCCCATGGGGATGCCGACTGCCAAGGCGATGAAGGCGGCCAACAATGACAGTTCCAGCGTGGCCGGGAAGCGTTCGGCAATCAGTTCAGACACCTTGCGCCCCTGGCGCAGGCTCAAACCGAAGTCGCCCTGCACCGCATTGCCCACGAAGGCCGCGAACTGCACCGGGAAAGGCTGGTCCAGCCCCAGGTCTGCCCGCAGGCGTTCCTTCTGCTCTTGGGTGGCGTCCTGGCCCAGCATGTTCAGCACCGGGTCGCCCACATACTGAAACAGCATGAAAGCGATAAAGCCCACGGTCAGCAGCACCAGTGAGGCTTGGAACAAGCGGCGAAGGATGAAGACAAACATGAAATAAAAAACCCCGCCGCATCGCTGCGGCGGGGCTGGATGTTAGCGTGAGCCGAAGGAGCCTTCGGCTCAAGCGGTCATCAGAACGAGTGCACGGCACCCAGGCCGACGGCCTGCTGGCTGCGGCCAGCAACACCGCCCACCACCGACCAAACCGGCGACACGGCGATGCCAACGGTCGCGTTGTCAGCCATGCCCACTTGCAGGTAGGTGAAGGTGCGGGGGCTCAGGATGTAGCGGCCCTGCAGGTTGGTCAGGGTGGTCTTGCCCTGGCCGGTCAGCTTGCCGTCGTACTGCGTGTAGGACGCGCCGACTTGCATCTGCTTGCTCAGTGCATAAGAACCGGCCACTTGCACCAGATCCACCTTGGTGGTCAGGGCGGTGTTGGTGGCGTTCTTGACTTCGTTCTTCAGGTAGTTCACAGCCAGCGTGGTGGGGCCAAAGGTGCCCTTGATGCCGAACAGCGAGGTTTCCTTGTCGCCACCAGCGTCGTTGGCAGACGTGCCAGCCGTGCCGCCGAACTCACGCTGCTGGAAGGCAGCGCGCAGCTCAATGCCACCGGGCAGGGGAGCGAAGGCGCTCAGGGCCGTCACGGCACCCTTGCTGTCGCCACCGGCCACGTTGCCCAGGCCGCGCTGAACTTGCACGGTGGCCGGGCCCAGCTTGGGAGCGGTGTAGGTCACGGCGTTCTTCGTGAAGAAGTCAGCGAAACCAGCGGCAGCAGCCGAGGTCACGAACACCGAGTTGGAGGTCATCACTTGAGCGCCGGCCCAGGTCACGATCAGGGGGTTGATGCGCAGACCGACGGTCAGCTCACCGAAACCACCGGACACGCCCACGAAGGCGCCACGGCGGAACAGGCCTGCGGCGCTGGCAGCACCGTTGGTCACCGACACGTCACCTTCAACGTTGAACACGCCGCGCATGCCGCCGCCCAGGTCTTCAGAACCGCGCATGCCCCAGATCGAGGTGGCCACGGTGGAGTCACCCACAGCCGTGAGGCTTTGGTTGGCGGTGTTGGCCTTGTCCACGTTCACCACGGCGCCGTCGAGGCGGCCGTACAGGGTGACGGAAGAGGCTTGTGCGAATGCGGAGCCAGAGGCAGCCAGCACAGCGAGTGCGACGAGGGTTTTCTTCACTTGAAGGTTCTCCTGGTTAGAAAAATCGTACTCAAGCGGCCGGACAGGCCGCCAGAGAACTCCCGAATCTGGGAAGCTGCCCCTATTTCATCAGCGAAACACCCCTTCGGCCAGTTCGACCCTACCGTAATGTCCGATTATGTTGCTTGGTTACAACGAGATGGCCGCCCGGGCGGGGTTGGGGACGCGATGATGCACGCCGTGAACGCCCGAACCTTGTCCCGCCGCGACCAATGGCTGTCGACCCTGGACCAAGCCCTGCGCACCCTGTCAGGGGCGGTGTCGGCCTCGCGGCCGGCCCCCCAAGCGGGGGCGTCCCCGTCCCCCATCGCTGCTCAGGCGCCGGAAGCACCTGCAGCCCCGGGACTGCCCCCGAGCAGCAACACCAGCCCCACCCTGTCTGACGCTGAGCGCCGGCAATCGGCCGCCTTGATGCGCGTCAACCATGTCGGCGAGGTGTGCGCCCAGGCCCTCTACCAGGCCCAAGCCCTGACGGCCCGCTCGCCAGAACTGCGCGCGCAAATGCTGCAGGCCGCCCAAGAAGAGCTGGACCACTTGGTGTGGACCCAGCAACGGCTGCACGCGCTGCAAGACCGCCCCAGCCTGCTCAACCCCCTGTGGTACGCCGGGGCCTTCGCCATTGGGCTGGCCGCCGGACGCGCCGGTGACGCGGTCAGCCTGGGCTTTGTGGTGGAAACCGAGCGCCAGGTGGAAGAACACCTGGCGGGCCACCTCGACCGCCTGCCGCCCCAGGACCTGGCCTCAAGGGCCATCGTGGATCAGATGCGCCAGGACGAAGCCCGTCATGGGCAAGACGCCCACGCAGCGGGTGCGGCCGAGCTGCCGTCCCCTGTGCGTTGGGTGATGCGCGCAGCGGCCAAGGTGATGACCACCACGGCCCACCGCATCTGACCGGCTGACAAGATTCAAGGGGCGGAACGGACTGAACGAGCCAGGCGCACCGGCGTTACCGCCATGGGCCTCAGCCCTCCAACACCTCATGGGTGGTAACCACCTCGGCGGTTTTGCCCAGCATGATGGTGGCTGAGCAGTACTTCTCATGGGACATCGCGATGGCGCGCTCCACCGCGGACGGCGGCAGGCCCTTGCCCGTCACGGTGAAGTGCATTGCGATGCGGGTGAAGACCTTGGGGTCTTGCTCGGCGCGCTCGGCCGAGACGCGCACCTGGCACCCCCGCACATCGTGCCGGCCGCGCTTGAGAATCAGCACCACGTCGTAGGCGGTGCACCCGCCGGCGCCCACCAAGAGCATTTCCATGGGACGCGGCGCCAAATTGCGGCCACCGCCCTCAGGCGCGCCGTCCATGTTCAACAGGTGCCCGCTGCCGGTTTCGGCTGCGAAGGCCATGCCACTGCCCGGCATCCAATTCACTGTGCATTCCATCTTTAGATTCCCGTGATTGAGGCCCTCAAGGGACCTCATGAGTGGCCCCTTAGCAGGCCTTAAAAAGCCCCACAAATGTTGCGGCGCAACATGGGCGATGCTAGACTACACCGCAAGAAGTCAGGTCCGCGTGACACCCCGTGCGGGGCGGCTTCACCGATTGTCTCCTCCACCTCCCAAGGTGGTTCAGGCCCGGGGTTCACGCCCCGGGCCTTTTTTCAAGCGCGTGCCCGACAATCGCCCCACGATGCCCCAAAAACTCGACTATCTGAAGCGCATCCTGACCGCACGGGTCTACGACGTAGCGGTGGAATCGGCCCTGGAGCCGGCCCGCAACCTTTCCAGCCGCCTGAACAACCAGGTGCTGCTCAAGCGCGAAGACCAACAACCGGTCTTCAGCTTCAAGTTGCGCGGGGCCTACAACAAGATGGCTCACCTGAGCGCCGAGCAACTGTCGCGCGGCGTGATTTGCGCCTCCGCCGGCAACCATGCGCAAGGCGTGGCGCTGAGCGCCCGCAAGCTGGGCACAAAGGCGCTGATCGTGATGCCGGTGACCACGCCCAAGGTCAAGATCGAAGCGGTGCAGGCCCTGGGCGGTACCGTCGTGCTGCAAGGCGAGAGCTATTCCGACGCGTACCAACATGCGCTCCAGTTGCAAGCCGAACAGAACCTGGTCTTCGTGCACCCCTTCGACGACCCCGAGGTCATCGCCGGCCAGGGCACCATTGGCATGGAAATCCTGCGCCAGCACCAAGGCCCCATCGATGCCGTCTTCGTGGCCATCGGCGGTGGTGGCCTGATTTCCGGCGTGGCCAGCTACCTCAAGGCCGTGCGCCCCGAGATTCGGGTGATCGGTGTGCAAACCCACGACTCCAACGCCATGCAGCAGTCGGTGCAGGCCGGGCATCGGGTGCAGCTGCACGATGTGGGCCTGTTCTCCGATGGCACCGCGGTGAAGATGGTCGGCGAGGAGACCTTCCGCCTGACCCGCGAGCTGGTGGACGACTTTGTGCTGGTGGACACCGATGAAGTGTGCGCGGCCATCAAGGATGTGTTTCAGGACACGCGCAGCGTGATGGAGCCCGCTGGCGCCCTGGGCGTGGCGGCCATCAAGCAGTATGTGCAGCGCCACGGCCTGCAGGGGCAGACCCTGGTGGCCATCACCTGCGGGGCCAACATCAATTTCGACCGCCTGCGCTTCGTGGCCGAGCGCGCCGAGTTCGGCGAGCAGCGCGAGGCCCTGTTCGCCGTGACCATCCCTGAGCGGCCGGGGGCCTTCAAGGCCTTCTGCGAAGCGGTGGGCCCGCGCAGCGTCACCGAGTTCAACTACCGCATGTCCGATGCCGAAGCGGCCCATGTGTTTGTGGGCCTGAGCATCCAGCGGCGTGAAGAAGCCGCGCAAATCGCACAGCAGTTCGAAGCCCTGGGCTTCAGCACGGTGGACCTGACCGACGACGAGTTGGCCAAGGAGCATGCGCGCCACCTGGTGGGCGGCCGCGCGCCGCTGGCCACCGATGAACGCCTCTTGCGTTTCGTGTTTCCCGAGCGGCCCGGCGCTTTGCTGAAGTTCCTGTCGTCGATGAACCCCGCGTGGAACATCAGCCTGTTTCACTACCGCAACCAGGGTGCTGACTACTTGTTCTTGCGCTAATCAGGCGCAGCGCCCGCACGGGCTGCAGCGGCTGCAGCGGCCGGTCCTGTCGAGGCAGCGGGCAGCACCGCGGAAGCCTTGGGTGCTGCGGCTCCAGCAGTCGGTGCATCGGCCGGGCGGCCGGTGGCCGGTGGTGGCAACTTAGGGGCTTCCAGCGTGAGGCTGGTCGTTCCACCGGGTTGGCCAATCTTGACCGTGTGCGCCGTCACCTCGAGCACCACGCGCTGCTCGTCGATCCGGTCGCCCGGCCGGTAGGCCCGCGGGGTTTGGCCGTCCACCGACAAAAGCGCCACACCTTGGCTGGATGCGCGGACCGGGCCCGCCACGCCCACCAGGCGCACACGGGCGGCCTCGGTGGTGGCCGCTGCGGGTCCTGCTGAGGCGGCGGGTCGGCTCCACAGCGTTGACCAATCGGCCGGTGGCCCCGAAGGCGTGCTGGGCATGGCCACGGTTGGCGGCACGGTTGGTGGCGCCGGTGCGCCCCACCAGGGCATGAGCCAGGCCAGGGCGCTGGCGCCCACGCCCAACCACAAAGCGAATGTCACGAGTTTGATCCACATCGCCTGCGTATCATAGGCGCAGGCCGTGTCTGAACGGCCACTTCATCGAAGGCGCCTGCACATGAACCCACTGGCTCTCCATCCCTGCTGTGTACCGCCCGCGCGGGCAGGCCGATCACGCCGTCGCCAGGCAGGCTTCACCTTGATTGAGCTGATGGTGGTGTTGGTGATCATTGGCGTGTTGGCGGCCTTGGTGGTGCCCAATGTGCTGGACCGCGCCGACGACGCGAGGGTCACAGCCGCTCGAACCGACGTGGCCAACCTGACCCAGGCGCTCAAGCTCTACAAGTTGGACAACCTGCGCTACCCAACCGGGGAACAAGGCCTGCAGGCCTTGGTGGCCAGACCCACGGCGGGGCCGCAGGCCGCGAACTGGAAACCCTATCTGGACAAACTGCCCACGGACCCCTGGGGCCAGCCTTACCAGTACCTCAACCCTGGCGTGAAGGGTGAAGTCGATGTCTTCAGTTGGGGAGCCGATGGCAAGGCCGGCGGCACGGGGCGCGATGCCGATATCGGCTCCTGGCAGTAGGCCGGGCCGCTTGCGGATGGGCGCACTCCAGCGCTGCAGCAGCGGCAGCACCCGTTGGCGCCGCAGCTGTGGTGGCTTCACCCTGTTGGAACTCCTGATCGTGGTGGCGGTGATCGCGCTGGCCAGTGGGCTGTCCATCCTGGCGCTGCGTGACCCCGCCAGCGCCCAAGTGGAACAGGAGGCCACGCGGCTGGCAGCCCTGTTGGATGCCGCGCGATTGGAGTCGCGAACCAGTGGACAGGCCGTGACATGGCGGCCACAGCCCATCAATCGTGCTGAGGGTGCGCCACGGGGGGGCGAAGCCGACTTCCTGTTCGAGCCGCCCCTGGCGGTGATCACCGGCTCGCCCAGTGCGGGCCCCGCCAGCGGCACCGCATCGCGGGTCACCGGCGCCTGGCCCACGCAATGGCTGCACCCGAACACACGTGCCGAAATCATCGGCGCAACACGCGTGGTGCTTGGGCCTGAGCCCTTGATTGCGCCACAGCGTGTTCGCTTGCGCCTGGCCGGCCAGGAACGGGTCTTGGCCACCGACGGCTTGGGGGGGTTTCGTGTGGAGCCGGGTCCATGAAGGCGCGGGCCCAGCAGGGCTTCACCCTGGTTGAGGTTTTGGTGGCGTTGGCGGTGCTGGCGGTGACGCTGGCCGCAGGCCTGAAGGCCTCGGGGGCGCTGGTGCTCAATGCCCAGCGGCAAACCCAACTCAGCGCCGCGCAGTGGTGTGCAGACAACCACCTGACCGAGCTCAAGCTCACCCGCGCCTTCCCGGGCACCGGGCAGGCGGAGTTCAATTGCGAACAGTTGGGCCTGCGATACCGTGGCCAAACGCGCATCCAAAACACCCCCAACCCAAACTTTCGGCGCGTCGATGTGCAGGTCTTCAATGAAGACGGCTATGGACTTCTGACGGTGTCCACAGTCTTGTCGCGATTTTGAACATGGCCCGCCACACACCGCTCCGCTTCAGACCGCAACACGGCTTCACCCTGGTTGAAGTGCTGGTGGCGCTGGTGGTCATGTCAATCCTGGCGGGCCTTTCCTGGCAGGCTGTGGATGCCATGGTGCGCACACGCCAAGCGGTGGAGCAGCAATCGCAGCGCCTGGTGG
Source organism: Betaproteobacteria bacterium (assembly GCA_009918225.1). GTDB lineage: Bacteria > Pseudomonadota > Gammaproteobacteria > Burkholderiales > Burkholderiaceae_C > RFTU01. Next base: position 23,265 of record RGEP01000007.1, read on the forward strand.
TAATGGGCACGGCCTTGGCGCAATGGGAGCAAGACCTGCAGGGGCTGTTGACCGACGCGCCACTGCCGGCGGTCCATTTCGACGGGGCGCGGCTGCGCCTTGTGCGGCGGGCGCCCGGCGGCGTGCAATTGGTGGTGTGGTCTGTGCGCCAAGGCCTGTGGCAACGCTGGGCTTCACAGCCGACCGCCTTGGAGGCCGAGTTGTTGCAAAGCTGGGCCCAAGCGCCCCAGCTCTTGGGCACCGAGCCGGGGCACATCAACTTGGCCCAAGGGGTGGGCGCTTGGCAGCTGTATTTTTTCCGGGGCAACGCCTGGTCCAACGCACAGTCCAGCGCGGACCTGATGGCCGCCGCGGGCACGGGCTCCGCCGGCGGGGCCTCAGAGGGACCAGTGGGCCAGACGCCGCCGCGTGAACGACTGCCGCAAGGGGTGCGCCTGGTGTTGACCCTGCAGGGCGAATCCGGCTCGGGCACCCTGCTGCGTGATGTGCTGGTGCCCGGAGGCCAGCCATGAAGCCAGCGGCCCAGGCCCAACGCGGCGCGGCCTTGCTCCTGGCCCTCGTGGTGGTGACCGTGATCGCCACCTTGGCCGGCGCCATGGTGTGGCAGCAGTGGCGTGCGGTGCAAGCCGAGTCGGCCGAGCGGGCCGGGCTGCAGGCGCGCTGGGTGCTGCTGGGGGCCTTGGATTGGGGGCGGCTGATCCTGCGTGAAGACAGCCGCGGCAGCCAAATTGACCACCTGGGCGAACCGTGGGCCTTGCCGCTGCAGGAGGCCCGCTTGTCGACCTTCCTGGCAGACGGACGAGAAGACCTGGATGACAACCCCGCGCTGCAGGCTTTCGTCTCGGGCGCCATCACCGATGCCCAATCGCGTTTCAACCTGCGCAACCTTGTGGTCAACGGCGCCCTCTCAGCGGCTGCCCTTCGCACCCTGGAACGGGTGTGCGTGGCCGCGGAGGTCGGGCCCGGCGTGGCCGCGCTGATCACCCAGGGCGCACAACGCAGTTGGCTGCCCCAGGCGGCCGAGGGCCGGAGGGGCTCCGACGCCCGTGGCCTGGCCCCTGAACGCTTGAGCGACTTGTCATGGTGGGGCG
>RGEP01000061.1 GCA_009918225.1 Betaproteobacteria bacterium
GGTGCGAAAGGCGCGCAGGGCCTGCGGACTGATCGGGCGCGGCCTGAGGTGTGACTATTGGGCCGGTCTCAGCTCAGGGCTGTGACAGCCACCGCGACAGGGCCGCCACATCTTCAGGGAAGAGCTGGCCCCGCTCAGACTGCACCACCCGCGCCTGACGGTCGAGCACAGCCAAAGAGGGAATCATGCTCGGCCTGGCGAACACGCGGGCCAAGGCCTCGTCGTACCACGCGCAGGCGAAGGTGTAGCCGCCTCGCTTCAGGTAGGCGCGTGCCGTTTGTACTTGGCGATCGACGGAAATACCCAAGACCCGCAAGCCCTGCTGGGCATGGCGTTCCCACAGCGCTTGAATTTGAGGTGTTTGCTCACGGCAGAACGGGCACCAACTGGCCCACCAATAGACCACGGTGACGTGGCCCTCGAGCTGCGGGGGGGTCCAGGTGCGTTCGCTGATCCACTTCAGGGGCGGCAGCAGCACCTTCTGGCCCAGCGGCGGCGGGGCGGGCAGGGCGCCTGCAGCGCTCGGGTTCGGCTGAGCCCAGGGTGACGGGCTCAAACCGCTGGACAAGGCGAACGCGCCCAGCGACTTCAGGGCCTGACGCCTGGCATTGGGCAGGGCGTTTGGGGGCCGAGACACACGCATCACGGCACTGTACACAAGGCCCCCCATGGCCTCTACTGTGGCGCCGGGGCGGGTGCCTGTGGATACGCCGCGGGCGCCTGCGGGTAAGCCTGCTGCTGGGGATAGGCCTGCTGCTGAGGGTAGCCTTGCTGTTGGGGGTAGGCCTGTTGTTGCGCGTAGGCCTGCTGCTGAGCATAGGCTTGTTGCTGCGCATAGGCCTGCTGCTGGGCCGTGTCGGGCGCGCGGATGCCGCGGGCGACCAGGGCCGTGGGGGCAACGGCCGCAGTGCTGGGGTCTGCAGCCATGGGAGCTGGGCTGAAGAGGCTGCGCAGCATCTCGGGTTTTTCAGCCACCAGGAATTCCTGTGCGCGATCGATGACACCCGCCAGTTCCGCGTCATCCGCCGTTCCGAACCACTGCGTACGGTTGGCCGCCAAGAGGCGAACCTGGTCCAGGTTGCAGTGCGGCAGGTTCAGCCTGAGCCAGCGCATCGCGGCCATGTGGCGTGCATCCGGGTGGTGAATGGCTCGGCCGATCGTGCGAAATTCAGCGATGGAGCAGGATGGCTTTGGCGGCTCCGGCGCGCGGGGGGGTGTCTGCGCGGCAGCGGCCGTCCAAAGGACCGAACACGCGAGCGCCAGGACAGGCGCTCGGGCGCTGCTGGACAGCGGGCTCTTGCTCGTACAGATCAGTGGCAAATGCTCTGGCATGGTGATGGTGATGTAGCGCCCTGTTGAAGGGTCGGCTTGGCGCACCAAAACTGGAGTGCCGCCGCTGAAAGGAAGAAAGCCGGCAAGTGCCGGCTTTCTTCTTGCTGAAGGCATGGCGGGATGCGACCAAGCCGCTCCCTCGCCTTATGCCTCCTCAGCCTCCTGGCGGTTTGGCTCCCGGCGGGGGCTGTGTGCCCGGAGGCGGCTTGGCGCCGGGAGGCGGCGGCATGGCGCCCGGCGGCGGGCCACCGGCCGGTGGCTTGGCACCAGGGGGCGGCATGGCCCCGGGTGGCGGCATACCCCCGGGTGGCGGCATGCCGGTTGCGGGAGGCCCACCCTGCGGGGGCTTGGCACCTGGCGGCGGCATACCCCCGGGTGGCGGCATGCCGGTTGCGGGAGGCCCACCCTGAGGAGGCTTGGCTCCCGGAGGAGGCATACCCCCGGGTGGCGGCATACCGGCAGGGGGAGGCCCGCCCTGTGGGGGTTTGGCACCCGGCGGCGGCATGGCACCTGGTGGAGGCATCGCCCCGGGCGGAGGCCCCCCGGGAGGCGGTGCACCCTGCGGGGGCTTGGCAGCGCCCGGCGGTGGCTTGGGTGGCTCGGTGTTCTGTGCACTGGCCCAGGAGGCGCCCAGTGCCAGCATCGCGATCAGCGCAGTCTTTTTCACCATTCCGTTCTCCTTCCGTCAAGGTGATACTTGGAGCTTCTGGCCGGTCCAGGGTAGTCCTCAAAAGCCACAGGCGTCAAGGGGGTTTTGCCAGGGCGCAGGGGCCGACCATCCACAGACCAGCCAACCCAATCTTGAGCACCTCCACCGGCGCCTACACCGCCCTGTACCTGATCGAATCGGCTGCCACGCTGGCGTTCGCGTTGTCGGGTGTGGTGGAAGCGGCGCGGCGGCGCTTGGATGCCGTGGGCGTGGTGGTGGTGGCCGGTCTGGCCGCTTTCGGGGGCGGCACCCTGCGTGACGTGCTTCTGGACCGCAGGCCGTTTTTTTGGGTCACCCACACCGAACTGCTCTGGGCGGTGCTGTGCGTGGGCATCGGCGCCATGGTGTTCATGCGCCGCCGGCATCTAGAGCCCACGGAGCGCGCCATGCAATGGCCCGATGCCGTGGGCATGGGCCTGTTCGCCGCCAGTGGCACCCAAATCAGCCTGTCCATGGGCCAACCCGCCTTGGTGTCCGTGATTTTGGGCATGGTCACCGCCGTGTTTGGTGGGGTGCTGCGCGACATCGTGTGCAACGACATCCCCAAGGTGTTTCGCGACCACCGCCCCTACGCGCTCTTGGCTTTTCTGGGCGGCTGGGTACTGGTGTTGGCCGATACGCTGGGTGCGCCCTCGTGGCTGGGTCTATCGGTTGCGGCGGTCGTGGCCACCGCCTTGCGGATGCTGGCCATCTGGAGGGCATGGACCATTCCCACGTGGCTCGGCTAGCCCGTTCCATCAGCCGTATTGCGCACGGGTATCGTCGGCTTGCCCTTCATTCGAGCCCGTGCCAAGATGAGGCCATATGAAATTTCTCTACACCGACCTCGGTCCCCGTCAAGCCGGTGAAGTGGTGGAGGTCCGGCTAACGGCCGTGGCCAATGTCAGGCTGATGGACACGCCCAATTTCGGCAACTACAAGGCTGGGGTGAAGCACATCTACACCGGTGGCGTCGTGCGCCAGTCTCCGATCCGTCTGGCCATTCCCACTTCCGGTCACTGGCATGTGGCCATCGACACCACGGGCATCCAAGGCACGCCGGGCGTCAGCGCCGTGGTGAAGGTGGTACCGGCCTGATCAGGTCTTTGACACCCCTTCGTACATCCGCACCGCTGCTGCCGGAGAGCGCGGCTCTGGTCGGTTGAACAACCTGTGCTGCTCCAATTGCAGCCGTGTGGAAAAAGGGTCTGCCCCCCAACTGGGCTGAGGTTTATGGCTGAGGTCACGCACACCCAGCGCGCCTCCGCCGCCGGTGCGCTCCGCCGTTGGGTCCGCCTTGGGCCGCAGTGCTGAAGCACGGGCCTTTTGCACACCCGCTGCAGCAGCAGGGGCCCCGCTGGCTGAACCTCCTGCGGGCGCACGCGGGGCCGGCCGGGGCAGTGCGGGGGGAGGGGAACTGCTGAATTCGGCCTTCATTGCCAAGCTTTCGCAGGATGGGCCTTTAAGTGTAGGCGCGCGGCGGGCACTTGTGAACCACGCCCGACCGAGTCAACGCCCGCCCAGCCTGTGCCGTGGGCAAGGGCGCCGTGCACCGATCAAAGCCGTGTGCCCAAAGACAGCCGCAGCACATGGGCTGCGCTGTAGTTGGCGTGACCGTCCCAACCCAAGCGGATGAAGCCTGGGCCCAGGTCCAGGGTGCCCGTCAGGCCATGACCCCTGAAAACCGGTTCGCCCCGCTCAGCCGCTCCGCTTCGCGCAAAGGCGTCCAGCGTCAACCTTCGGCCCGCCACCGGACCGCGCCACACCAGGTGCGTCACCCGCTGCCCCGTGCCCAACCGGTCGTCTCGAATTTGGAAGGCCATCACCACGGCCCCCGTGGGCCGGGTGTGCGTCAAACCCAGCAGAACCGAGTCATTGGGGTCAAAGTTCAGATTGACATAGGGCCGCACATTCGTCCGCCCGATGCCCACCATCGGCGCCCAGCCGGGGCCTGACTCGGCACGCCCGTCCCATGTGATGCTGCCCCCGGTAAACCCGCCACTGGCCATTTGCAGCGAGCCCACCAGCTTGCCCCACGCACCCAAGGGCATACCGGATTCAAGCCCCGCTCGAAGCTGCTGAAATCCGTCGGGGGCTTTGTAGTCGCCCAGCCAGAAGGTGTAACGCTCGGTGTTGCCCCGCAAGTTGACGTCTGTCGCCCAGCCTTGGGCAGTGTCACGGTAGCGCGACACGGTGGCTTTCCACGCAACGGTCTGGTTGACACGCAAAGCGTCGCTGGGGTCCACATCGGCGCGGTCTTCGATGGCCACAGCCGGCCAGGCCACCACCAGCCCGGCCCCGGCAAGTGCCAAGGCTTTGCCCAGCAAGCGCATCCGACGACACATGCTCATGATGGGCCAAGCATACGCCGCGCCGCCGGAAGGCCAGGCTGCGATAAGCTGAAGGTCTCCTCTACAGGACACGCTGCTCAAGCCATGCAAGCCCAACCCTCAGCCCCTGCTGCCTTGACCCTTCGCCAGCTGCTGGCCCACCCAGACGGTCGATGGCTGGGTGGCGCTGTGGCGCTGAGCTTGGCACTGGCACTGGCCAGCCAGTGGCGTTTGGGCAGCCTGGCCGGCTTTGAAAACCTGCCTCCGCATGCTCAGGCGGCTTGGGTCGACATCGCCCTGGCCTTTGCCCAGTTCCCCGCCATGGGCTGGCTGGGCATGCGCGTGTTCAAGTTCGGCCTTTCAGCAGCTGGTGTTCGTCGCTTCCCGAATATTGCGCGTCACCTGCTGGGCATTTTGGTGCACGCGATCATGCTGGCCTTGGCCGTGCGCACCGTGTTCGACCAATCCTTGGACACGGTTGTGGCGGCCTCCGGTGTCATCACGGTGGTGCTGGGTTTTGCGCTGCGCAGCCTGGTTGCCGATCTGTTTTCGGGGATTGCGCTGTCAGTCGACCGCGACATCGGTGTTGATGACATCGTGGAGTTCAACCTGAAGAACCGGCACGTGGTGGGCCAGATCGTGGAGTTCAACTGGAGAACCTTCAAGATCCGGGACCTCAACAACCAGGTGATGATGATTCCCAACAGCGAGTTCTCCTCGCTCATGGTGGTCAACCACAGCCGCTCGGATGCCGGCTGCCCCTGCAGCGTCCGCTTCCCCTTGCACGCCAGAACCGACGGCGAACGGGCGCTTCGGGTGATCCGCGGGGCTCTGAACCGCGAGGTTGAAGAGGGCCGGATTGCCGCAAAGCCTGAGCCACACGTTGAGATCGCCGCCGCGGCACCCGGGTCCTTGGCGCTGGAGGTCTACTTCTTGCCGCAGCCTCCGCACACCGAGCAGAGGGTGGTGGGTGCGATGTACGAAGCGGGCTTGCGCGACCTCCGTTTGGCGGGCATGGCCCTGGCCGGTGCGGGCGATGGCCCGTCAGGTGCGGCCACCAGTGCCACTGCGGAGCAGGTTCAGGCTGCTCTGGCTCAGGCCGTCGGGCGCGTGGCCCTGCTGTCGGTGCTCACCGAAGCCCAGCGCTTGCAGGTGGTGCCGCACTTGATTCGCCACGAGCCCACTGAAGGCGCGACCATCGTGGACGAAGGCGATGAAGGCAGCAGCCTGTTCATTATTCTGGAGGGCGCTTGCGAAGTGAAGGTGCGCAGCGGTTCCGACTGGCGCCACGTGGCGCGACTGTGGCCGGGCGACCATTTCGGTGAAATGTCGCTGCTCACGGGGAACCCACGCTCTGCAAGGGTCAGCATGGCTGCGCCCGGTGTCTTGCTCGAATTGCCCAAGCAGGCCCTGTCTGAGCTGTTCGATGCATCGCCAGATCTGCTGGCCAAGATCTCAGCCAGTGTCGTGGCGCGCAGCGAACAAGCCGATGCGGTTCGCAAACAGGTCCGCCTGGAAGCCCGAGAGGCCAACGGCTCTCGGGTGGATGCATTGGTTCAGCAAATGAAGCGCTTTTTTGGCCTGGCCCGGCGCTGATTTCCCGTCAGAAAACCCCTACACTCAAATAGGAATTGCCCCCGTTGGGGCGTCGGTGGGTGCTGGGTGCTTCGATTGCCTTGTCTTGATGCTCCATCAAGGTCCACTTGGACCGCTTGCTGTCGGATCGTCGCCGCAGCTGCGCTCTGTCTTGGCCCTTTAGGGGCTTTTGCTGATCAGGCGCCCCGGCGGGTCATCGTGCCCCTGGGCACCGCGCAGGACCTGCCTGCGGCCGTGACCCTGGTCCAGCTGGTCGGTGAACTGCCGGGCGGTGTGGATGCAGCGGAGGTCAGCGCCATCCTGGCAGAACCCCGTTCCATCACCCAGCTGACCGGCCTAAAGCAGCTGGCGCTGCAGATTGAGCAGCTGGTCCAGTCCAAGGGCTACCCCTTTTTCTATGTGCTGATCCCCGATCAGGAAATCTTCAATGGTCGGGTTCGCCTGTTGGCGGTCAACGGCAAGATCGACCGGATTGTTCGAATCGAAGGCGGTGAGCGACGCATCCGTGACGATCGCTTGCAGGACTACTTCCGCGATTTGGTCCAAAGTGGGGGCTTCAAGCGGGCAGACTTTGAGCGGACGATGTTGTTGATCAACGACTTGCCCGCCACCAATGCCCGATTGTTTTTGGGCCCAGGCAGCGCACCGGGCCTGATCGACGCGAAGTTGAATGTGGACCAGGGACCGCTGATGCGCTGGTCGGTCAACTTCAACAACCAAGGTGCAGCGTCGACGGGCCGGGAGCGACTGACCGTCAACCTCAAGCTCAATGACATGATGGGCTTTGGCGATCGCCTGTCTTTAACGGCGAGCAAGACCAGCCGCGATTTGACTGCGGGCGTCGTGGAGTACCGGCTGCCCTTGGGCACCAGCGGCTTGTCTGCCCAGATCTCCGCCCTGCACTCGGGCTTTGGGGTTGATGCCAGCCTCAACTCCTTGGGGATCAAGGGCAGCACCAGCGGAGCCGACCTCGCCGTGACCTATCCGGTGCTGTTGCGTTTTGACCGACGGGTCATCGTGGAAGGCAGCGTGTCTCGTCGGACATCGGCCAACGAGATCGAACTCCTGGACCCCATGCGCAAGTCGATGTTGGTGCACCGCCTGTCGCTGAGGGCCAGCCTGAACGACCGCTTCGGCGGCACCACTTCGGGCCGCCTATCGGCAAGCGGTGGAGAGGCGATTCCCCAGTCGGGTTACGGCGACCTGTCCAGGCGAAGCTTCAAACTGATCTCCTTCGACCTGTCACGAAGCCAAACCCTGTCGAGCACGACCACCCTGCAAGTGGGTGTTTCTGGCCAGCGCACCAGCGATGCCTTAGATGGATCTGAGCAAATGTCTTTTGGTGGATCTGGCGCGGTGAGGGCCTATGGGTCAGCCTCCTTGTTTGCGGAGCAAGGCAACCTGTACAGGGCTGAATTGACTCAGGTCCTGGCGCCAGACCTTCTGGGTTTGGGCCGCTTGCGCGGCTTTGCGTTCTACGACCGAGGGGTGGCTTTTTTGGATCCGGTGACGGGCTCCAGAAACACCATCGCGGGCGCTGGTGTAGGCGTGTCTCTGATGCGCTGGACCTTTTACGAGGTGCGCGGCACCTATGCGCAAAGGGTGGGCACTTCACAGGACGCTCGTTTGCCAGACGATCGCAGCCGAGCGGGACAGTTCTGGCTCAACCTGTTGGCGTTCTTCTGAGCGGGCAAACCACGTGGCCATGATTCGCTTCGCTCGACGCCTGCTGCTGGTATTTGCGGCAGACGCCCTGATGCCCGTCTCGACCGCGGGGCCGATTGCGCCCAATACCCTGCCGGTGTTTTCCAACCCCTCTCTCCCGTCGTCGGTATCCAGCATCACGAGCAACAGCAACGTGATGAGCGTGGTTCAGACCGGCAATAGAGCGGTCATCAACTGGGAGTCTTTTTCAATTGGGGCCGCGGCGCGGCTGGTCATCGACCAGCCGCGAGGGTCCTTGCTCATCAATTTGACTGGCGGCGGGATCAGCCAGATCAACGGCGCACTGTCTGGCACCTTCAACGGAAGCCAGTACGGCGCGACCAATGGAGCCGTTTGGATCGTCAACCCCAATGGCTTGATTTTCGGAACGGGGTCCACCGTCAACGTCAATTCACTCTTGGTGTCGACCTTGACACCGGACTTCAGTGACCCCGCCTCGGTTCGCTTTAGGCTGGCCCCCGGCACCGCCAACAGTTCTATCGTTTTTGACGGGCAGATTGTCACCGGTGGAATCGGCCTCTTGCCGGACTCGGGCGCGCGCGTACTGCCCGGTAGCCTGGTCGCGGTCAGCCCAAACATCGCGGTGGGCCCAACGGCATCGATTCAAGCGCAGTCCGATGTGAGGCTGTTCGCATCCGACAACCTGTCATTCAGCATTGACCCTGCCGGCCTTATCACCACCACCCTTCAGAAATCAGACGCCAATACCCTGCTCAACACGCAAGGCGCCATCAGGGTGACCGATGGAACGGTCGAGCTGACGGCTATGGGCCAACGCCTGGCTGGATTGACTCTGTTGAACCTGGCTGGTGAGGTGCAGGCCTTTGGGCCAAGCAACAACATCCTCCTCAAGGCGCCCTTTGGCAACTACTCCATCACCGGCAGCGCCAATCCCGGCGTCAATGGGCGACTGCTGATCAGCTATTTGCCTGACGCTGAGGGCTCCATTACGCAACAACTGGTGGAGGTCAAAGCGGAGGCTCCTAGCCATCAGAGCTTGGCGACAGACGCCTTGATCGTCGATACGCTGCCGCAGGATGCTGGCGATGTGCGGGACAAGCAGAACCCGCGCCGCGATCCGGTGCCGCGCCCCGTTTTAGGAACAGGACCTACCGCGCCGACGGCTCCAAGTCGGACGGCTGCGTCGACACAGTCGCCCGAGGCGCCGGCACCCGCAGCCGGTTCTGAACCCGCTCCAGCACCTACGCCGGCGCCGACCGCTGCGCCTACACCGGCTCCGACGCCAGCTCCGACGCCTGCGCCAACGCCGGCACCAACGCCAGCTCCGACTCCTGCGCCTACACCCGCGCCGACGCCTGCTCCCACACCTGCGCCGACGCCGGCTCCGACCGCTGCACCGACACCTGCACCGACACCTGCACCGACACCGGCGCCGACACCTGCACCTACGCCTGCGCCGACTCCTGCCCCAACGCCGGCACCAACGCC
>RGEP01000601.1 GCA_009918225.1 Betaproteobacteria bacterium
AAACTCGCAGCCTGTGCTCACCAACGCCACACCCGTGGCCCCGACCATGGCGACTACGGCCCAACTGCCCTCATCCAAGACCGTCATCTGCGTCGGCATGGTGGGGTCCTTTCTCACCGCGGTGGCCGGCATCACCGGGTCGATGTTGTCGGCGGGCTGGGCGGCTTCTGGCGGTTGGTCGGAGTGGGGCAGTCGGCTTTTGGTGGGCTACCCCTGCGCCTGTTTGGTCGTGGTCACCCTCTTTCCCTTCATGGTGCCGCGGCTGACCCAGCGCCTGGAGGCCCACTGGGCCAAGCCGGACTGACCAGGCGGCCCTTGAGCCGCCCGGCCAGGACCCGCTGGCCCTAAACCACCACCAAGACCCGTGCAGACATCAAGGTGCCGTATTGCGCAGCCTTGACCACCACCGCCTGAAAGGCAGGCGACATGGCGTTTTCATCCAGCGTCTTGCCCAGGTCTTCCAGCGAGTTCAGGTAGTACGTGATCACCAAGTGGTCCATCTCGGGCGCGAACACCGGAATCGTTGCGGTCATCCCGGTGTCCGGGCCAAACACCGCCCGGGCTTCGGGCAGCAGGGCGATGGCCGCTTGCAGGTTGGCGCGCGACACCTGGTACTGGCGCTGCACCATCACGGGCTGCTGCGTCGGCTCGCCAAACACCGTTCGGTAGACATAGGGCCCTGAGATCGAGTCCACAGCGCCACTCTCCAGTTGCGCCCGGGCCGATGCGACCGGGGCAGAGCCGGCCATCTTCAGAAACCCGGTGGTGCCCGCCTGAAAGTTTTCGAAGCGGGCGAACATTTCGAGCTGCCCTGCGTCCACGCCCATGATCACCTTGCACAGCCGCGTCTTGACGCCGGCTTGCTGGGCCTGTTCGACCAGTTGCTTGGCCAGCCCAAGCGCTGCATCGGACTTTCCGAGTGACGGCGCGATGATTCTTCGTGAAATGACGGTCATGGGGCGCTCCTGATGGCGGTTGACGGGTGACAGCGCCTCCATCCAGCGCTGTGGCCCCGTTCTA
>RGEP01000602.1 GCA_009918225.1 Betaproteobacteria bacterium
AGATCTGTTCGATCGTGGCGCCCTCGGGACGCTTGAGCATCGCGATCACCTGCGCCTGCTTGCTGTTGTCCCGTGTCCGAGGTTTCGCAGCCGTCGCGGCCTCGATGACCTCGTCGATGGCCTGGGCGCTCACAGGCGCCTTGCGTGGCACACCCAAGGCCTCGTAGCTCTCAGCGGCCACGAACCAGTCCTTGCCGTCGCAGGTGATCAGGGCGCGCTTGAACAGGCCATCGATCACTTTCTGGCGCGCACCGCCTTTGATGTTCTCAGGGAACCAGGCGATCTTGCCCTCGGTGTGCTGATGGGCATGGGCCAGGATGGCTTGCTGGGCGGGAGTGAGTTGGATGGTCATGGTGTGCTCCGATCAGGATTGGGTGTGAATGGGTGTGGTGTTGGTTTCTGCGGCCTTGAGGCCAGCCTCGTAGGCGGCTTGCAACGCGGCCTTGACGGCCCAGACGCTGACGTCGTGAAAGTCGAGCCGGTCGCTGCTCTGGGTTTCCAGGGTGTCGATGAACAGGTGCTGCTTGGCGATCTGCTCGAGCAGCTGGTTGAGCTTCGTGTTGGTCTTCATTCGGCGATTCCTTTGGTTGGTTGATGGTGTTCGTATGAACGCTCTGTTTCCAGAGGAAGCCAAGCGGAATCTCCGAAGCAGTTGCTTCTTTCTTGAATCAGTTGGAAACCTCGCGAAATGCCCCGCAGCGCACCCACTCCCTGTCGGTACCCAGGGTGCGCAGCCGTGGTGGCAACGCCGGGGTTTTGCGAGGCGCACAGGCCGTTGATCCACCGCGATTACGGGCGTGCGCGGCGCGGTTTCGATGCCGAGGTCGGCTTCTACCAATCACGGCAGTGGCGCTCGGTGCGGGCGGCCTTCCTGCGTGAGCACCCGCTGTGTGGCGCCTGTGGTGCCAAGGGTCTGCTGGTGGCTGCTCGGGTCGTGGACCACGTACAGCCAATCAAAGACGGTGGCGCACGGTTTGACACGGCCAACCTGCAGTCGCTGTGCGTGCCCTGTCACAACAG
>RGEP01000603.1 GCA_009918225.1 Betaproteobacteria bacterium
ACATCCCCGCGTAGTTCGGCCCGCCGCCGCCTTCGGGTGTGACCCACACGATGTTCTGCGTGGGGTCCTTGATGTCGCAGGTCTTGCAGTGCACGCAGTTCTGCGCGTTGATCTGCAGGCGGTCGCTGCCGTCTTCGTTCTTGACGAACTCATACACGCCGGCTGGGCAGTAGCGGCTCTCGGGACCGGCGTACCTCGACAGGTTATGGGCCACGGGCACGCTGGCATCACGCAGCGTCAGGTGGGCCGGCTGGTTTTCCTCGTGGTTGGTGTTGCTCACGAACACCGAGCTCAGGCGGTCGAAGGTGAGCTTGCCGTCGGGCTTGGGGTAGTCGATCTTGGCGCACTGCGCGGCGGGCTTCAGGCGCGTGTGGTCCGCTTCGGTGCGGTGGATGGTCCAGGGCGGGGCCTTGAAGCCCAGCTTGGGCAGCAGCCACTGCTCAATGCCGGTCATGAAGGCCCCGACCGTGTTGCCCTTCTTGAACCACTGCTTGAAGTTCTTGGAGCCTTGCAGCTCTTCGTGCAGCCAGCTCTTTTCAAAGGCGGCCGGGTAGGCGCTGAGCTCGTCGTGTGAACGCCCGGCCTGCAGGGCTTCGAAGGCGGCCTCCGCGCAGAGCATGCCGCTCTTGATGGCGGCATGTGAGCCTTTGATGCGAGCGGCGTTCAGGTAGCCCGCATCGCAGCCCACCAGGGCACCGCCCGGGAACACGGTCTTGGGCAGGCTCAACAGGCCGCCGGCCGTGATGGCGCGCGCCCCGTAACCGATGCGCTTGCCGCCTTCCAAGTGGGCACGGATGGCGGGGTGCGTTTTCCAGCGCTGCATTTCCTCGAAAGGCGACAGCCAAGGGTTTTGGTAGTCAAGGCCGGTGACAAAGCCCAAGGTGACCTTGTTGTCCTCAAGGTGGTAGAGAAAGCCGCCTCCGTAGGTCTGGCTGTCCATGGGCCAGCCGGCCGTGTGCACCACCAAGCCGGGCTTGGCCCGGTCGGCGGGCACCTCCCACAGTTCCTTGATGCCGATGG
>RGEP01000604.1 GCA_009918225.1 Betaproteobacteria bacterium
GCGTTCTCTCCCCCGCCAACGTGACGGCCCAGGTGATCGCTTCGGTGATCACCATTGCCGGTCAGCTGTATGTGGCGATCCTGATTGCTCTGATCCTCGGCCGCTTCCATCAGCGTGGCGGCTGAACGTCCAACCCGTTGAACTGTCTGTTGTGTCGCATCCCCAACTGCTGCGTCCCCGCGTGCTGCTGCAACGGCTGTTGCAGCTCATGATTCTGGGGTTGCTGGTGGGCCTGGCCTGCTGGCCCTTCAACCTCCTGGACCACTGGCAGGACACCCTGCTGAGGCTGCTGCCCCGCCACGCGCAGGTCAGCGCTCAAACCATGCGTTTGGGTGAGGTGGACCTGCTGGCCGCCTCTGACGCGCAGATGCAGCAGCTGCGGGGCAGCCGGCTGTCCATGGTCATGCAGGACCCCAAGTACTCCTTGAACCCGGTGATGTCCGTGGGTTTACAAATGAGCGAAGCCGTGCTGCGGGCAACGCCCATGAGCCGTGCAGCCTGCCAGGACCAGGTCGAACAACTGTTGGACCGGGTGCAGATTCGCGAACCCGCGCGCGTGGCGCGACAGTACCCCCATCAGCTGTCCGGCGGCATGGGTCAGCGGGTGATGCTGGCCATGATGCTGGCCCAGCACCCCCAGGTGCTCATTGCCGACGAACCCACCTCTGCACTGGATGTGTCCGTGCGGCGCGAGGTGCTGAATCTGCTGGATGAATTGGTGGAAGCGCAAGGTCTCTCACTGCTGTTCATCACCCACGACCTGCACCTGGTGCGACGGTTCTGCGACCGGGTGCTGGTCATGTTTGCCGGGCGGGTGGTGGAAGCCTTGCGCGCAGATGAACTCGACCAGGCCCAACACCCCTACACCCAGCAACTGCTCAGCGCCGTGCCGAGCCTGCAACGCCGGCGCACCACCCTGCCCACGCTGCAGCGCGATCCCGCTTGGGGCCACGCATGAACACGGCGAGCAAGCCCCACATCAGCGTGCGCGGATTGACCCTGGCCTTGGGCGATGGCGAC
>RGEP01000605.1 GCA_009918225.1 Betaproteobacteria bacterium
GGTCGTAATGCAGCGGCGCATCGGCATGGGTTCCCGCGTGGGGCGACATCGTGAGGGTACTCAGGTTGACCGGACAGTCCGGCCCGATCCGTGCGTTCCATTGCTGCTGATAGGGCGTGTCGCCCGGGAACACCGGTGTGCCCGTGGTGACGGGCGCCGAGATGTCCCAGACTCGGCGAGATGGGCGGCGAGGCGAGCGGTCAGACGTCATAGGGCGCGCAAGTTAGCACTGCTGCGCCTGTTGTGGTGTCGGTTATTTCCAACAAGGCTCAGTGATCCAGCGGTGCGAGCCCGTGACGCCGCCGCGCGCGCTCACACGCGTCGCTGTGCGGCTCGAGTTCGCGGCAGGGACTGGGCCGCCATTCGTAGATCTGGCACAGCACGCGCTCGCCGATGCGGCCACCGAGTGCCGCGCAGCGCGGCGGCTGATGGTCGGTGCCGCGCATGCGGCAGGTGGTGTGCGTCACTTCGACGGTGAGTCCGTCGGGCACACAACCACCGCGGGAGAGCAACTCGTCAGCGGCGAAGTCGACGCGAAACGCCGCACAGCAGGCGCCGCACGCGGTGCACGGGTCCATGCTGCCGCGTTGCCGGTCAGGCCACGCGGCCCAGCAGCAGGTATTCCATCAGCGCTTTTTGTGCATGCAGCCGGTTCTCGGCTTCGTCCCACACCACGCTTTGCGGGCCGTCGATCACCTCGGCCTCCACCTCTTCGCCGCGGTGCGCGGGCAGGCAGTGCATGAACAGTGCATCCGGCTTGGCCACCTTCATCATCTCGGTGTCCACGCACCAGTCGGCAAACGCCTTGCGGCGCGCCTCGTTCTCGGCCTCATAGCCCATGCTGGTCCACACGTCGGTGGTGACGAGGTCGGCGCCACGGCAGGCATCCATCGGATCCTTGAACACCTTGTAGCTGTCATTGCTGCGCAGGCCGGCTACGGCCTGGTCGACCTCGTAGCCGCTGGGCGTGCTCACATGCACGGTGAAGCCCAGCAACTCGGCGGCCTGCAGCCAGGTGT
>RGEP01000606.1 GCA_009918225.1 Betaproteobacteria bacterium
ATCTTGATGGCATCGAAATGCTCATCGGGGGTGAATTGCTTGAACAGGTCGAGTAAGGATTTCATGGCGAAGTTCCTCTAAAAAAACGGTTGCACCCTGTCAGAGGTGCTGGGCAATGGCTGTTGACAGTGAACACCGCGGAACCGGCTCTGCCGGGCCGCAGGTGTTGTCCCCCTGGGGGGAAGCCGCAAAGCGGCACAGGGGGGTGTCAGTTCCTCTCAAGCTCAATGTCGATGCCCAGCGAGCGGATTTCCTTGACCAGCACGTTGAACGACTCGGGCATGCCGGCCGAAATCGCGTGCTCGCCCTTGACGATGGACTCGTAGACCTTGGTGCGGCCCTGCACATCGTCAGACTTGACGGTGAGCATCTCCTGCAGCACATAAGAGGCGCCGTAGGCCTCCAGTGCCCACACCTCCATCTCGCCAAAACGCTGGCCGCCAAACTGGGCCTTGCCGCCCAGCGGCTGCTGAGTGACCAAGCTGTAGGGGCCGGTGGAGCGGGCGTGCATCTTGTCGTCAACCAGGTGGTGCAGCTTGAGAAAGTGCATATAGCCCACGGTGGTGGTGCGCTCGAATTTGTCTCCGGTGCGCCCGTCATAGAGCTGGGCCTGGGTGCGGGTGGCGGTCAGGCCCTTGGCCTGGGCCGACGCATCGGGGTACGCCAACTGCAGCATATTCATGATGTCACCCTCGGAGGCGCCATCGAACACCGGCGTGGCAAAGGGCATGCCCTCTCTGAGGTTGCTGGCCATCTCGAGCACCTGGGCGTCGCTGAGCGCCCCGAGCTTCTCGCCGCGGCCGCTCTTGTTGTAGACGTCCTCCAGGAACTGGCGCATCTCGGCCGCCTTGGTCTGGGCCTGCAACATGTCGCCGATGCGCTGGCCGATGCCCTTGGCCGCCCAGCCCAGGTGCACTTCGAGCACCTGACCGACGTTCATGCGCGAGGGCACGCCCAGCGGGTTGAGCACGATGTCGCACGGCGTGCCGTCGGCCATGTAGGGCATGTCCTCGACCGG
>RGEP01000607.1 GCA_009918225.1 Betaproteobacteria bacterium
GATCACGATCAGCACGACCGCGCTGGCGATGAAGGCGGCGGGATAGCCCTTACCCCCGACAGCGCGAAACAGGCGCAGCAGGAGCTCCCAGAGCACCCAGTGCAAGGCGTAGAGGGGGTACGACACCTCGCCGCTGAAGCGACAGATGATGGCCGCTCGACCGGTCGGATCACCACGCGCTGGATGACCACACCGATCACGAAGGCCAGCGCGATGGTGCCGAAGAAGGCCACCCAGTAGTTGAAGCCCGCCTGGATCATGCTCCACGACAGGTAGGTCGCAAACATCGCCATCTCGCCCTGCGCGAAATTGATGTGATGCGTGGACTGGTAGATCATCACCAGGGCAAGTGCCACGCTGGCATAGATGCCGCCTGTGGCGATGCCCGAAATGACCTGCAGCAGAAAAGTTTCCATCTCAAACCCCGAGGTAGGCCTTGCGCACGGCTTCGTCCTGCTTGAGCGCGCTGGCGCTGCCCGACATCGCGATGCGACCGGTCTCGATCAGGTAGGCCTGATCGGCCAGATCCAGCGCCATCGAGGCGTTCTGCTCGATCAGCAGGATGGTGACCTTCTGCGTCTCGTTGATCATGCGCATGATCCCGAAGATCTCGCGCACGATCAGCGGCGCAAGGCCGAACGAAGGCTCATCGAGCAGCAGCAGTCGCGGCCTGAGCATCAGCGCGCGTGCAATCGCCAGCATCTGCTGCTCGCCGCCCGACAGCGTGCCGGCCTGCTGGGTGCGCCGCTCTTTCAGGCGCGGAAAGAATTCGTACATGCGCTCCTGGTCTTCGGCCGCGGCCTTGCGGTCCTTGCGCGTGTAGCCACCCAGGCGCAGGTTCTCTTCGGTGGTGAGGCTGCCAAAGGTACCGCGTCCGTCGGGCACATGGGCCACACCGCGGCGCACGATGTCTTCGGTGGCGAGGTGGTCGATGCGCTCGCCGGCCAGCGTGACCTTGCCACGCACCTTGATCATGCGGGTCAGCGCGCGCAGCGTGGTGGTCTTGCCCGCGCCGTT
>RGEP01000608.1 GCA_009918225.1 Betaproteobacteria bacterium
GTGAACATCATGCGCGGCTGTTTCGGCGGCTGCACCTTCTGCTCGATCACCGAGCACGAGGGCCGCATCATCCAGAGCCGCAGCGAGGGCTCGATCCTGCGCGAGATCGAGGACATCCGCGACAAGGTGCAGGGCTTCACCGGCGTGGTGTCCGACCTTGGCGGGCCCACCGCCAACATGTACCGCATCGGCTGCAAGAGCCGCGAGATCGAGGCTGCCTGCCGCAAGCCCAGTTGCGTCTACCCCGGTATCTGCCCCAACCTGAACACCGACCACGGTCCGTTGGTCAAGCTGTACCGCAAGGCGCGCGGCATCCGGGGCATCAAGAAGATCCTGATCGGCTCTGGCCTGCGCTACGACCTGGCCGTGCAAAGCCCCGAATATGTGAAGGAACTGGTGCAGCACCACGTAGGCGGTTATCTGAAGATTGCGCCCGAGCACACCGAAGGCGGGCCGCTGTCGAAGATGATGAAGCCCGGCATCGGCAGCTACGAGCGCTTCAAGCAGATGTTCGAGAAGTACAGCGCCGAGGCCGGCAAGAAGCAGTACCTGATTCCGTACTTCATTGCCGCGCATCCGGGCACCGGCGACGAGGACATGATGAACCTCGCGCTGTGGCTCAAGAAAAACGGTTTTCGCGCCGACCAGGTGCAGACCTTCTACCCGAGCCCGATGGCCACCGCCACCGCGATGTACCACACCGGCCTGAACACGCTCAAGGGCATCCATCGCGATGTGGCCGAAGACGGCAAGCCCGGGCGCAGGCTCCAAACCGGCCAAGCCCGTGCAGGGGCGCATCCTCACGCAACACACCGGAATGCCCCCACGCGTCACCGGCGCGACGCGCAAGCCGCCCAAGCCGCGCTAATTTTTGCGCCTCTGCTTTCAGGAGACTTTGATGACCCGATCGACCGCTGTGTCGCGGCGTGCGGCCATGCTGGCCACCGCTGCCACGCTCTCACTCGCTGGTGTGAACGCCGCGCTTGCGCAGACGCCCGCGCAGGGCTTT
>RGEP01000609.1 GCA_009918225.1 Betaproteobacteria bacterium
AAGCACCGCGGCGTGATCTGCGAGAAGTGCGGCGTGGAGGTCACGCAGACCAAGGTGCGCCGCGAGCGCATGGGTCACATCGACCTGGCCGCGCCCTGCGCGCACATCTGGTTCCTCAAGTCGCTGCCGTCGCGTCTGGGCCTGGTGCTCGACATGACGCTGCGCGACATCGAGCGCGTGCTGTATTTCGAGGCGTACGTCATCACCGACCCCGGCATGACCCCGCTGAAGAAGTTCGGCATCATGTCCGAGGACGACTACGAGGCCAAGCGCAAGGAATACGGCGACGAATTCGTTGCCAAGATGGGCGCCGAGGGCATCAAGGACCTGCTGCAGGGCATCGACCTCGAAATCGAGATCGAGAAGCTGCGTGGCGACCTGACCGGCTCCGAAGTCAAGGTCAAGAAGAACGCCAAGCGCCTGAAGGTGCTCGAGGCATTCAAGAAGTCGGGCATGAAGCCCGAGTGGATGGTGATGGACGTGCTGCCGGTGCTGCCGCCCGACCTGCGTCCGCTCGTGCCGCTCGATGGTGGCCGCTTTGCGACCTCCGACCTCAACGACCTGTACCGCCGCGTCATCAACCGCAACAGCCGCCTGCGCCGCCTGCTCGAGCTCAAGGCACCCGAGATCATTGCGCGCAACGAAAAGCGCATGCTGCAGGAGGCGGTCGATTCGCTGCTGGACAACGGCCGTCGCGGCAAGGCGATGACCGGTGCCAACAAGCGCGCGCTCAAGTCGCTGGCTGACATGATCAAGGGCAAGAGCGGCCGCTTCCGCCAGAACCTGCTGGGCAAGCGCGTCGACTACTCGGGCCGTTCGGTGATCACCGTGGGCCCGACGCTCAAGCTGCACCAGTGCGGCCTGCCCAAGCTGATGGCGCTGGAGCTGTTCAAGCCGTTCATCTTCTCGCGTCTTGAGGCGATGGGCATTGCCACCACCATCAAGGCAGCCAAGAAGGAAGTCGAATCCGGCACGCCGGTGGTGTGGGACATCCTCGAAGAAGTGATC
>RGEP01000610.1 GCA_009918225.1 Betaproteobacteria bacterium
CATTGCGCGTGCCGAAGCCGAGGTCAAGGAGATCGAGCAGCAGTACGTCTCGGGCCTGGTCACCGCCGGCGAGCGCTACAACAAGGTGGTGGATATCTGGGGCAAGACTGGCGACGAAGTCGGCAAGGTCATGATGGCCCAGCTGTCCAAGCAGAAGGTCACTGACCGTCACGGCAAGGAAGTGGACCAGGAGTCCTTCAACTCCATCTACATGATGGCCGACTCCGGTGCCCGCGGCTCGGCTGCGCAGATCCGTCAGCTGGCCGGCATGCGCGGCCTGATGGCCAAGCCCGACGGCTCCATCATCGAGACCCCCATCACGGCCAACTTCCGTGAAGGCCTGAACGTGCTGCAGTACTTCATCTCCACGCACGGCGCCCGCAAGGGTCTGGCCGACACGGCGCTGAAGACGGCCAACTCCGGCTACCTCACCCGCCGCCTGGTGGATGTGACGCAGGACCTGGTGGTCACCGAGGACGATTGCGGCACCGAGCATGGCATCAACATGCGCGCGCTGGTCGAAGGCGGTGAAGTCATCGAGTCCCTGCGCGACCGCATCCTGGGCCGCGTGACGGCCATCGAGG
The DNA here is from genome assembly GCA_009918225.1 of Betaproteobacteria bacterium. Taxonomy (GTDB): domain Bacteria; phylum Pseudomonadota; class Gammaproteobacteria; order Burkholderiales; family Burkholderiaceae_C; genus RFTU01. The sequence continues at coordinate 585 of RGEP01000610.1, forward strand.
TCATCCACCCCGAAACGCAGGAAGTCCTGGTTGAGAAGGGTGTGATGCTCGATGAGGACATCCTGGACGAACTCGAAGCCGCCGGCGTCGACGAAGTCAAGGTGCGCACGCCGCTGACCTGCGACACGCGCTTCGGCCTGTGCGCCAAGTGCTACGGCCGCGACCTCGGCCGCGGTGGCCTGATCAACGCCGGCGAAGCCGTCGGCGTGATCGCCGCGCAGTCCATCGGTGAGCCCGGCACGCAGCTGACCATGCGCACCTTCCACATCGGTGGTGCCGCATCGCGCGCGGCGGTGGCTTCCAGCGTGGAGGCCAAGAGCGACGGCCTGATCGGCTTCAACGCCACGATGCGCTACGTCACCAACGGCAAGGGCGAGCTGGTGGTCATCTCCCGCTCGGGCGAGATCATCATCTCCGACCA
>RGEP01000062.1 GCA_009918225.1 Betaproteobacteria bacterium
CTGGCCGGCGATTTGGGGTTGGTCGTCGCTGTTGAGCTTGGCCAGCTTGAAGCGCCCGGCATAGGCCACTTCCAGCTTTTCCAGCATGGGGCCCAGGGTGCGGCAGGGCCCGCACCAGGGGGCCCAAATGTCCAAGAGCACGGGTTGCTGGGCCGAGCCCTGGATGAGCTCGGCTTCGAAGTTCTGCAGGGTGATGTCGATCATGCGTGCGCGCCAATGGGGAGGACCCCACCTAAAATCGCTGTTTAGCCATCTTTCGGAGACGCCGGTGTCGAACGCCTCAGCCGTGGTGGGCGTGGTGATGGGGTCCAGCAGCGACTGGGAAACCCTTCAGCAAGCCACCGCCATTCTCGCCGAGTTCGGCGTACCCTTTGAGGCCCGTGTGGTCTCGGCCCACCGCATGCCCGATGAGATGTTCGACTATGCGAAGTCGGCGCGCGCTCGCGGGCTGAAGGCCATCATCGCCGGTGCGGGGGGCGCAGCCCACCTGCCGGGCATGCTCGCGGCCAAGACCACGGTTCCCGTCTTGGGTGTGCCGGTGGCCAGCCGCCACCTGCAGGGCGTCGACTCGCTGCACTCCATCGTGCAGATGCCCAAGGGCATCCCAGTGGCCACCTTTGCGATCGGCGCAGCAGGCGCTGCCAATGCAGCTTTGTTTGCGGTGGCGATGTTGGCCCAAGACGATGCAGCCCTGTTGGCCCAGTTGGAGGCTTATCGTCATCGACAGACCGAGGCGGCGCGGGCGATGACGGAGCAACTGAAGTGAGCCGACGCACCGTATTGCCCGGGACCACCTCGGCCGATGGGCGGCCGGCCACCTTGGGGGTGATGGGTGGGGGGCAGCTGGGCCGCATGTTTGTGCAGGCGGCCCAACGCATGGGCTACCTCACCGCTGTGCTCGACCCCGACCCCACAAGCCCTGCAGGGCTGGTTTCTCCGTATCACATCCAGGCCGATTATTTGGATGAGCAAGGCTTGGCGCAGCTGATGCAGCGCAGCTCGGCGATCACCACCGAGTTCGAAAACGTGCCGGCCGCTGCATTGGTCACGCTGGGCTCGCAACGGCCGGTGGCGCCCAGTGCCGATGCGGTGGCCATCTGCCAAGACCGCGCCATGGAGAAGGCGCACTTCAAGCTCAGTGGGGTGCCGTGCGCACCCCATGCCGTGATCACCACCGCTGAGCAGCTGCAGGCGGTGGGCGAAGACCTCTTGCCCGGCATCCTGAAGACGGCGCGCCTGGGTTATGACGGCAAGGGGCAGATTCGGGTGAACACCCGTAGCGAATTGGCCGCGGCCTGGAACGAACTCCAACAGGCCGCCTGTGTCCTGGAGGCCTTGCTGCCCCTGGACCGGGAGATCAGTGTGGTGCTGGCGCGCAATGCGCAGGGCGATGTGGTGAGCTTTCCGGTGCAGGAAAACCTGCACCGCCAAGGGATCTTGGCCGTGACACAGGTGCCGGCCCCCCATGTGCCGGAGCCGGTTCAACAGCAGGCGCTGGCCGCAGCCCATGCGCTGGCGGCTTCGATGGGCTATGTGGGCGTCTTGTGCGTGGAGTTCTTCGTGCTGAAGGACGGCCGTCTGGTGGCCAACGAGATGGCCCCGCGGCCGCACAACTCGGGCCACTACACGGTTGATGCCTGCGACGTGTCGCAGTTCGATCTGCAGGTGCGCACCTTGGCCGGCTTGCCCTTGGTGCAGCCCAGCCTGCTGGCGCCGGCCGTGATGCTCAACCTGTTGGGCGATGTGTGGTTCGATGAGGCAGGAGCGGCCCGCACGCCGCCTTGGGCTGCCGTGCTGGCCTTGCCCGGGGTGCACCTGCACCTGTACGGCAAGCTCAGCGCACGCCGTGGCCGCAAGATGGGCCACTTGACCGTGACTGCGGCCACCTCCGCCCAGGCCCGTGAAGTGGCCCTTCAGGCCTGCGCCCTCCTGGGCATGCCCGGCTTCTGAAGGCGCGGCCACGTTCAGCCCATGCCACTTGCCGAAGTCAACACGGTGGACGTCGACGCTGCTGCCCGCACCTTGGCTGCGGGGGGGCTGGTGGCCTTTCCCACGGAAACGGTGTACGGCCTGGGGGCAAGGGCCGACGATGATGCGGCCGTGGCGCGCATCTATGCCGCCAAAGGGCGCCCTGCCGATCACCCCTTGATCGTGCACGTCTTGGACGAGGCTGGCGCCCGTGCATTCGCGCGTGACATCCCAGACGTGGCCTTGGCCCTGATGGGCGCATTTTGGCCCGGCCCGGTGACGGTGATCGTGCCGCGGCGCCCCGGTGTGGCCACGGCCTGTGCCGGCGGGCAGGACAGCATTGGCCTGCGCTGCCCCGCCCACCCGATGGCCAGGTCCTTGCTGCAGCGGGCTTTGGCACTTGGCGTGCCGGGCGTGGCCGCGCCCAGTGCCAACCGGTTTGGGCGCGTGAGCCCCACCACGGCCGGGCATGTGCACCAGGAGTTTGGTCCGGGCATGGCCGTCTTGGATGGAGGCGCCTGTGAAGCGGGTATTGAATCGGCCATCGTGGATTGCACCCGTGGCCGTCCGGTGCTGTTGCGGCCCGGGACCGTGGAGCGCAGCGCCTTGGAGCAGGCCTGTGGCCAGGCGGTGGGCGACCGTGACGCGGCCGCGCCGCGCGCATCGGGCACCTTGGCCTCTCATTACGCGCCGATGGCGCGGGTACGCCTGGTAGCGGCCCAAGACCTGGCCCATGCGGGTCCAGGCCATGGGCAGGCGCTGGCGCTATATTCAAAGGCTTGCCCCCCGCAGGCTGAACGCCTTGGCGTGCTGTGGCGCGCCATGCCCAGCAGTCCGCAGGCCGTCGCGCACGAGTTGTTTGCGGTCTTGCGTGAGCTGGATGATCGGCTGGCGCACCGTGGCGGTGGTGAAATATGGGTTGAGGAGCCCCCGCAGGGCCCCGAATGGGAAGGCGTGCGGGACCGCTTGAGCCGCGCGGCCGCCTGACGGTGAGCGCGGCGGAACTGAAATGGGGCCGGGACCAACCGGCCGGTTTGGAGCAGGGATGATGTCTTCAGGTGTGGCAGGTGTGTTGCGTGGGTGCTCGCGCCTGCTGGCGTGGCTGGGTGCTGCCGCAGCGGCCCTGGTGGTGGCGGCTTGCGGCGGTGCGTCGGGTGCCATTGAGCCCTTCAAACCGGAACGCCTGATGGTCATGGGCGATGAGCTCAGCGTGATCTTGCCTGATGGGCGGAAGTACGGGATCAATGCCTACGTAGCGGGCTCGTCTACCCTGGACTGCGCCACCCATGCTGTTTGGGTACAAAACGTGGCCACGGTGTTTGGCCTGACCTTTGCGCAGTGCAACCCCAATGCGGTGGCCTCGCCCGATGCCCAGATATACGCCCAGGTCGGGGCCAAGGCCTCTGCCGTTGGCGCGCAAATCGACCGTGCCTTGGCTGGTGGGGCCTTTGCAGAAAAGCAGATGGTTACGATGTACTTCGGCCTGAACGATGTGCTGGAGTTGTATGCGCAGTACCCCGCGCGCACGCAGGACGCGCTCAAGGCCGAGGCCCGCGACCGCGGTGTAGCCCTGGGCCAGCAAGTCAACCGGGTGGCCCGCGCGGGCCCGGCCGTGCTGTTGGTGACGGCGCCCGATTTGGGCCTGGCTCCTTTCGGCGCGGCTGAAACCGCCGCCAAGCCCGAGCCTGCGGGCGCCATCACCCGGGCCATGTTCCTGTCCCAGCTCACCGATGCCTTCAATGCGGGACTGCGGGTGACCATCATCAACGATGGCCGGCTGATCGGCTTGGTGTCGTCCGACCAAATGGTGCGCGACATCCAGCCGCCCTTCAACAGCTTCTACGGGTTTACCGATCTCGCCACCCCGATGTGCCTGCCCACGGCACAGCCACCGGATTGCGGCACCGACACCCTGGTCACCGGTGCCGACACCACCACCTGGGGCTATGCCACCGACAAGCTGTTCGGCCCGGCCCTGCAATCGCGCCTGGGCCAAATCGCGGCGTCCCGCGCGGTGCGCAACCCCTTCTGAGCACCCGGCAACCGGCCCAAACCACGAAACCCCGCAGCCCATGGCGCGTAGGCGCCCCAGGGGCTGTGTCGCCGGCTGCCGTCAGCGGGTAAGCCCTCAGTCGTGGGGTCTATGGCCCTGCGTACAGTCACGTCCACTTGTGACATTTCCGTGACCGGAGGCAAATATGCGATTCTTCAAGTCGGGCCTGGTGGCCTTGGCATCGGCGGCCTTGTTGGCCGCTTGCGGTGGTGGCTCGAGCGGTCCTTCGATCAGCTCGGTGGTGGTGTTCGGCGACAGCTTGGCCGACGTTGGCACCTTCGGGATCAAGTTCACGGTTCAAAAGGCGGGTGACCCCAAGGGCTATCCGCTGTGGACGCAGCTGGTGGCCGATGCTGCGGGCGTGTCGGGCGCGGCGCAGTGCAACGCCTACACGTCCACCGGTACCGGCTTTGCCGCCAGCAGCAACTCGGCTTGCACCAACTACGCCATCGGCGGCGGCCGCATCGTGACCGGTGCAGCCCAGGGTGGCTCGGCCAGCCCCTTGCGGGTGGGCACGCAAATGGCGGCGGCTGCGGCCAGCCGTTTCAGCAATGCCCTGGTGCTGATCGACGGGGGTGGCAATGACGCGGCTGATCTGGCAGGGGCCTACTTGGGCGCTGCTTCGGGCGCTGCGGGTGCGGCTGCTTACCAGGCCTTCCTGGGCCAGCAGCTCAGTGCTTCGGCGCTGGGTGCCCTGAGCCCCACCACGGCCGGCTTTGCCGAGCGCGCGGCAGGGGCCTACATGGTGGCCTTGGCGGATACCTTCTACAGCGACATCCGCACCCAGGTGCTTGACCGTGGCGCGAAAAACGTGGCCGTGCTGAACATGCCCGACATCACCATCACGCCGCGCTTCAAGGCGGTCTTGGCGGGTGTTTCGGCCAGCGCCGGTGCGGCAGCGGGGGCGCAAGTGCAGGCGGGCATCCGCGCCTGGGTCACGGCCTTCAATGACCGTTTGCGCACCCTCGTGGCCAACGATCCGCGCGTGATCATCATCGACTTCAACGGCACCTTCACCCAACAGGTGAATTCGCCTGCGTCCTTCGGGCTGAGCAACTCGGCCGACACCGCCTGCCCGATCACCGGGCGTGACAGCCAAGGCTTGCCGAGCTACACCTTCCCCACCTGTACCGATGCCGCGCTGGATGCCACCCCAGGGCGCACCGCAGGCTGGTGGAAGACGTGGCTGTTCTCTGACAGCTTCCACCCCACTCCCTATGGCCATCAGATGATGGGCGACATCGTGATCAGGGCGGTGCGCGCGGCGGGCTGGATCTAAGCACGCCTGCCCCTTCGTCTTGGATGGCCCATTGCACCAGGGCCTCCAAGGCGGGGCGGGCCGCCTGGGCCTGCTCGTGTTGAATGAGCACGACCAAGACCCACCGTTGGCCGCTGCGCCCGAGCACATAGCCTGCGGCGGCCACCACATCGCGCAGCGAGCCGGTTTTCAAGTGGGCCCTGCCCGCTGAGGCCTGCAGGCGCCGCAAGGTGCCATCGGGGGCGCCGGCCACGGGCAGCGAGGCCATCAGTTCAGGCAACACGGGGCTGGCCCAGGCCCGTTTCAACAGCGCGGCGACCTGCTCAGCCGTCAAGCGCTGCTCGCGGCTGAGCCCCGAGCCGTTTTCGATTCGCAAACCGCTCGCACCGCCCAGATGGTGTTGCGCCCACTGTTGCAGGGCTGCGCGGGCATCTTCGGCCCCCACGGTGGGCGGCTCGCGCCCGGGTGCGCTGGCCTGCTGCGCGGCCCAGCTCAACGCCAATTGCTGGGCCATGGTGTTGTTGCTGAACTTGTTGATGTCGCGCACCACGTCGGCCAGGGTCGGGGAAGCCCACTCAAAGCTTGGGGCCCGGGCGGGGGCGGGACCTTCACGCACGCTGCCGCTGAGCAAGCCGCCCATGCCCAACCACAGGGCCTGCAGCAAGCGGCTGTCGTAGCTGGCCGGGTCGGCATAGGCCAGCGGCCACTGTTGGGTACCGCAGGCCAAGGGGTAACGCCCCAGCCAGCGCACCCGGTTCGGGTCTTGAAACTGGCCTTTGAGTTGGCCGCGCCAGTCGTCACAAGGTCCGGTGGCCAAGGGCACGGACGCCTCAACCCGAACGCCTTGCAAGGCGGGCTCGGCCACCACGCGGGCCAAGCCCCGCGCGACATCGGGCACAAAGTGATAGATGACGGTTCGCTGGTTGAGCATGAGGGCCCGGGCCTGCACGTTGTAGGGGCGCAGCGATTCGCCATCGAAATCCCCTGGCGCCACCAGCGGCGCTTGGAAGGCCGATTGGTCGAGCACGATGTCCCCGCGGATCTCGCGCACACCCAGGTTGCGGATGCGCTGCAGCAGGGCCCAAAGCCGCTCGAGGGTGAGCTTGGGGTCGCCCGTGCCCTTGATGTGCAGGTGCCCTTGCAACACCCCGTCGGGCCCTGGTTGGTCGATGGGGCCATCCAGCCAAACCGGTGTTTGCCAGGTCCAGGACGGCCCCAGGGTCTCCAGGGCCGCCGTGGTGGTGAGCAGCTTGACCACCGAAGCGGGGTTCATCGGCTGTTGGGCGTTCCAGCGCAGGCGCACCTGTTCGCCTCGCGGGTCTTCCACCACCACGGCCAGGGCTTGGGGCGGTACCTTGGCGCGCTGCAAGGCCTGCAGCACAGGGGCGGGCAGTGAGGAGGCGAACGCGGCAGGCGCGCTGCTCAGACACAGGAGCACAGCACAAAGGGGCAACAGCAGCCTGTGGCCAGGGGTCGGTGCAGATCGGGCTTTGGAGCGCATGGGCTGATATTCGCACGCTTGGGGCTGCAGGCGCCTGTCCTACACTGATCAGATGAAGCTCTTGGCCCTGGACACCTCCACCGACCGCCTGTGTGTGGCCCTGTGTGGCAAGGGCGGTGTTCAAGCCCACGAGGAGCCCGGCGGTCCCCAGGCGTCGCAGCGCCTGTTGCCGGCTGCCCAGGCGCTGTTGGCCCGCAACGGACTGGTTTGGGCGGACCTGGAGGGACTGGCCTACGGCGAAGGGCCTGGCGCCTTCACCGGTTTGCGCGGGGCCTGCGCAGCGGTGCAAGGCCTGGCCCTGGGCTTGGGCTTGCGCGCCGTGGGCGTGTGCAGCCTGTTGATCGTGGCCGAGGACGCGCGGCAGCAAGCCGTGGACCGTGGCCTGCTGCGGACCGAACAGGCCTGCACCGTGGCGGTGGCTGTGGACGCCCGTATGGACCAGGTGTACGACAAACAGGTGCGGTGGGACGGTCGGCGCTGGCACAGCCTGAGCGAGGCCCAGGTGCGCTCGCCCGATGCGGTGGCGACGGAATGGGCTGGACCGCGGGCCAAGGCGAGCCGCCCCGAAGCAGAGCCTTGGGTGCTGGCTGGTTCGGGCTTGGGCCTGATGCCTGAGGCGGCTGTGTTGGCCTTGAGGGCACAGGCCTTGTGTTGGGTGCCCAACACCGCAAACCGCGCCGAGGCTTTGGGGCGCAGCGCCGCTGCGGCGTGGACCGAAGGTCCCCATCTGGACGCGGCCCTGGTCATGCCCCGTTATGTGCGTGACCGGGTTGCCCTGACCACAGCCGAACGCCTGGGCGGTGGTTCGAGCCTGACACCTGCAGCCCAGGCGGCGGCGAGCGGTTCGACATGAAGCCCCCGATCGACCTGGGCGTGGTCTTGCGGCCGCTGGAGGTTCGGGACCTCGATGAGCTGATGGCCATTGAGGTCTGCTCGTACCCCTTTCCTTGGAGCCGCGGCAACTTCGTGGATTCGCTGTCCAGTGGATACCGCGCACAGGGCCTTTGGCGCACCGATGAACCTGAGTCGGCGGGGGGCGCTACACCGTTGCTCGCCTACTCTTGGGCCATGGAGGGCGTAGAAGAGTTGCACCTCCTGAACCTGACGGTCCACCCGGACCACCGCCGCGCCGGCTATGCGCGGCTGCTGTTGGATGACCTGGTGCGGTGGGCGGTACCCCGCGCTTTGTGGTGGATGTGGTTGGAAGTGCGGGCCAGCAATGATGCCGCGCGGCGCTTGTATGAAGGCTACGGCTTTGAGGAAGCCGGCCTGCGGCGGGGGTACTACCCCAATGTGCGCAGTTCACGCGAAGACGCGGTGCTGATGCGCTTGGACCTGCGCCAGGCCTGGGAGGGAGTGCATGAAGCTCAGCCCGCGTGAGCGCAGCTTTCTGCGCGAGATGGGGGTGGCCTGGCCGGACGGGCCCGAGCCGGCCGACGGGGCTGCGGCGCATCCTCTGGGTGAACCCTCTGCTGAAGCGCCGGAGCGTGCTGCGCCTGCATCCACGGGAGCCCGGCAGCGGACGCTGCCCCCGCAAGCCCCTGTAACAGCCTCAGTAACGGCCTCAGTAACGGCTGCTGAATCTGCTGCTGCAACGTCTGCTGCAACCCCTGCTGCCACTGCTGCTGCCACCGCCGCTGCCAGGGCTGCTGCCAGGGCTGACAAGGCAAGCCCTGAGGTGTCTGGGCCATGGCCCGTGCTGCCGACTTGGGAGGCGCTGCAAGCGTCGGTGGCCTCGTGTCGGCGCTGCGGTTTATGCGAGACCCGCCGCCATACCGTGTTCGGCGTGGGCCATCCCCAGGCCCAGTGGATGGTGGTGGGCGAGGCCCCAGGCGAACAGGAAGATCGGCAGGGTGAGCCCTTTGTGGGTGCAGCCGGCCAGTTGCTTGACCGCATGCTGGCCTCCATCGGGCTGGGCCGAGGCGATCAGGCCGGCCAAGGGGTGTTCATCACCAACACCGTCAAATGCCGCCCGCCGCAGAACCGAAACCCAGACCCTTCTGAGTTGGCGGCTTGCGAGCCGGTCTTGCACCAGCAGATGGCCTGGGTGCGCCCACGGCTCATCTTGGCCATGGGCCGCTTTGCCGCGCAACAGCTGTTGCGCAGCGACGAGCCGATCGGGCGCTTGCGCGGGCGTGTCCACCGCTTGAGCGGCGCCGATGTGCCCTGGGCCGGTGCGCAGGGCGTGCCGGTGGTGGTGACCTACCACCCGGCTTATCTGCTGCGCAACCCGATCGACA
>RGEP01000063.1 GCA_009918225.1 Betaproteobacteria bacterium
TTTCGTTGTAATTTTCCTTCTCGACGGCTGGGGCTTTCAGGACACCCACGAAACGCTCAACTCGTTCATCTGGGGCCCAGACGGCAGACCCGTCGCTTCCGCACGGCAGACCGTAGCGATCTTTGCCAAGCGTTGACTCGCTTCACAGTCCCTGCGCATCAGACGGAACCGACCTGATCTGAGCTGAGTCGACCGGCTGCTTCGGGATGGCCAATTCGACGCGGCGAGTGTCGGCAGAGGGTCGATAGCCGACATTGAATCGATCCGAAAGACAGGTTCGGAAGGATGCGGAAAGTTGCGGTCGGCGAGGATAGGATGGCAGGTGTGGGCACCTTTCCGCAACCTTCCGTAAGGTCGTAACGGGCGTTAGCAGGCATCCATCAGCACGAAATTGAACCCGGTTCTGCACCCACCACCAATCACGCTGACCTTGACCCCAGGGGTGCTGTTCTGGGGCCTAGGCGGCACGCCTGGTCCTGCTTCATTTCGGGCGGGCACCCCCGCTGCGGCGGGCTTTGCCAAAGTGATCCTTCAGTGCGCGGGTAACGGCCTCCCGTCCGTGCCTGCGCCGCTCCAGAAGCCCCACGTGGCGCTCCACCGTGACGCGGGGCAGGGGCACCACTTTGAGGGTCTTGTCGCGGTTCCAAGCCAGGTTGGCCAACTGCGGGACGATGGAGATTCCGAAGCCCTGCCGCACCAACTCCACGATGGCTTCCACGGAATTCAGCTCGAGCCCTTCCACCACTTGGGCACGACACTGCGCCAGCGCCTCGTTCACGAGATGGCCTGTCCATGTGCGCCGGTCAAAGCGCATGAACGGACACTGCGCGAGCATCTGCAGCGCCGATTCGGGCAAGGGAAAGTGTGGCCTGGTCGGTGCGATGAGCACCATGGGCTCGCTGTACAGCGGTGTCCATTTCAGCGAGGCGGTCAGCCGGGTGGGGGATTGGGTGACCACGGCGGCGTCGAGTTCCCCGCGCTCCACGCGGCCCATGAAGTCGGCCGACTGTCCGGCAAACAGGGTGACTTCCAGCGCGGGGTTGTTGCGCTTAAGGGTCCAAAGCGCATCGGCAAAGGCGCCAACCAAGGCCGATACCAGGGCGCCCATGACCACCGTGCCACCCAACTCGCCCTGCCCGGGCAGGGCTTGAACCCGATGCCAACGGTCCACCAGATCCTTGAGTGCAGGCACGCGCTGCCGTCCTTCCGAGTTCAGCACCACCGAGCGCGCATTTCGGTCGAATAGATTCACACCCAGCTCTTGCTCAAGCATGCGAATCTGCAGGCTAACGGCCGCTGACGTAAGGCCAATCTCCTGGCCGGCGGCCGCAAAACTGCCCAGCCGAGCGGTCGTCAGAAAGGTTTGAAGGGTTCGGATGGACGGCATGTGAGGGTTTCCACTCAATAAGACCGCCATTCGCTTGCTTGCCGACGAATGCCGCCGGGTGGGAATGACGCGCCCTTTGATCGTGACCGACGCCGGGGTTCGCGCCGCTGGTCTTTTGGCCAAGGCCGAAGCGGCATTGGGCGACATGCCGCATGGCGTCTTCGACGGAACCCAGAGCAACCCGACCGAAGCCGGCGTGCGCGCTGCTGCTGCCGTGCTGAAACAGCAGGGATGCGACGGCCTGGTGGCCATCGGCGGGGGCTCCAGCATCGATTTGGCCAAGGGCGTGGCCATCGCAGCAAGCCATGCGGGTCCGCTCAAACACTACGCCACCATTGAGGGCGGAAGCCCGCGGATCACCGAGGCCGTGCTGCCGCTGATCGCCGTGCCGACCACCGCCGGCACGGGCAGTGAGGTGGCGCGTGGCTCCATCCTCATCGTTGACGATGGCCGAAAGCTGGGCTTTCATTCCTGGCACCTGATGCCGCGCGTGGCCATCCTCGACCCTGACCTGACCCTTGGTTTGCCACCGGCATTGACGGCGGCAACCGGGATGGATGCCATCACCCACTGCATGGAAACCTTCATGGCGCCGGCCGTCAACCCGCCGGCCGACGGCATTGCCTTGGATGGCTTGGCCCGTGGATGGGCTCACAAAGGGATTGGGCTGCGTGCATTCACTCAGCCACAGCTTGGGCGGCGTCAATCCCAGGCTCCACCACGGCACGCTGAATGCGCTGTTCCTGCCCGCAGTGATCCGATTCAACGCATCAGCTGATTCGGTGCGGCGTGAACACCGGCTGCAGCGCATGGCGCAAGTGATGGGCTTGGGCACGTGTGGTGCCGATGGCGAGGAATTGGCTCAGGCGGTGCAGGCGCTGAACCGGCGGCTCGGGTTGCCCTCTGGTTTGGCGGCCCTGGGTGTGGGCGAGCAGGACTTCGACCGCATCATCGATGGTGCCATGGTCGACCATTGTCACAAGATGAACCCGCGCGAAGCCACGCGCCATGACTACCGCGAATTGCTCAGGCAATCGATGTAGGCCCGAAGGCAGGAACAACATGGGCAAGGACGAGCTGAAGGTTCGAATCTGGCGTGGCGGTGCAGCCGACGCGGACGGCCGGTTTGTGGAGTACGCCGTGCCGCGCCAGGACAGCCAAACGGTGCTGGATGTCGTCACCCATGTGCAGCGGATGCTGGACCCAACGCTTTCGTATCGATATGCGTGCAGGGTGGGGATGTGCGGCTCGTGTGCTATGTCGGTGAATGGTCAGGCACGCTGGACCTGCCGTACCCACGTCTCCAAGGTGTTGGGGGTCGATGGGGTGTTGGAAATCGCCCCCCTGGCCAATCTGCCGGTGGTCAAGGACCTGGCCACCGACATGAGTGGCTTCTTCGACAAGTGGGCCGCAGCGCGCGGCCAGTTCCAGGGGGCTCAGTCTCGGCACGACGATTTCGCTCGGGTGCAACCGGATACGCCGCAGCGCAAGGCGGCCGATGCGGGAATCGAGTGCATCGGCTGTGCTGTGTGCTACGCCTCATGCGATGTTGTTCAGTGGCGTGCTGAATTCTTGGGCCCTGCCGCCATGAACCGCGCTTGGACCCTGGTCAACGATGTTCGGGATACGGCCCAGCAGGAGCGCCTGCGCGCCGTGGCCGGTGACGCGGGTTGCCACAGCTGCCATACCCAAGGCTCCTGTACCGAGCGATGCCCCAAGGGGCTGGCGCCCACCTTGGCCATCGCCGGCTTGAAGCGCACGGTGGCGCGAGCAGCCGTGAAAGGAAAGTTGTGAGCGTCGACAGCGCCGTCCTGGCGCAGGCACGCCGCTGGTACTGGCAGCGCATCAGTGCCATGGTGTTGGCCTTGTGTGTGTTGGTGCATATCGTGACGATGATCGTGGCGGTGCGCGGCGGCTTGAGTGCTGCCGAAATTCTGACGCGCACCCAGGGCAACTGGGCCTTCGCAGCGTTCTACGCCGTGTTTGTGTTGGCCTGCGCGGTGCACGTTCCCATTGGCGTGGCGTCTGTTGCGCGCGAGTGGTGGCAATGGAGCGAGCGTGCTGCGCTGCTGCTGGCGCGCGGCGCCGGGCTGCTGTTGCTGACGCTGGGCCTTCGCGCCGTGTGGGCGGTTTTCGGAGCAGGGAGCTGAGCCATGCGCCGCAATGACCACCGCGCCCATGCGCATGCCTCCTGGTGGGCCTTCTGGCTGCACCGCGTGTCCGGGTTGCTGCTGGCGTTCTTCCTGCCCCTGCACTTCACCTTGCTGGGCCAAGCGCTCCATGGTGCAGCCGCCCTGGACGGTGCCCTTCGGTTTACCGATCACCCCTTGGTCAAAGTGGCCGAGTGGGGTTTGGTGACGCTTCTGGCCCTGCACCTGACGGGCGGCCTTCGGCTGCTGCTGATTGAGTTTGGTTCGGGCAACGGGCTTCGGAAGAATTGGATCGCCGGTGGGATAGGCTTGGCTACGGCCACGGGGCTGGCGTTTGCGTTGGCCCTGATTGGCTGAATGGGCTTGCCTTCTACGAAACCGAGGAACATCGACATGATCAGAAGTATCCAAAGACGAATCCTGTTGGCCGCTGGGCTTTTGGCGCTGGCCGCACCGGCACTTGCGCAGGACGCTTGGCCCAACAAGCCGGTGCGCATGGTGGTTCCCTTTGCGCCCGGTGGGTCCACCGATGTGGTCGCCCGCATGCTGGGGCAAAAGCTCAGCGTGCTGTGGAATCAGCCGGTCGTGGTCGAGAACCGGGCTGGTGCCGGCGGCAACGTGGGGGCTGATGTGGTAGCCAAGGCGCCCGGCGACGGATACACGCTGCTCATGGCCTCGGGTTCGGTCACCATCAACCCGGCGCTTTACCGGAAGATGCCCTTCGACACGCAGCGCGACCTGATGCCCATCACCAACGTGGCACAAGGCCCGATGCTGGTGGTGGTGCGCGATGCCTCGCCCTACAAGAACCTGCAAGACCTGATTGCGGCAGCCAAGGCCAAGCCGGGTTCGATCAACTTTGCTTCGGCTGGTGTGGGCAGCCAGGTCCACCTGGCCGCCGAGAACCTGGCTGATGCCGCGGGCCTCGACCTGCAGCACGTCCCGTATCGTGGCGAAGCCCTCGGCTACAACGATCTGATTGCGGGCCAGGTGCAGATGATGGTGGGCAACTTTGCCGCTGCCTCGGCCCTCATCAGCCCCAACCGGCTGCGCGCCTTGGCGGTGACCAGCAAGGCTCGGATGCCGCAGATGCCCGAGGTACCCACTGCGCACGAGGCCGGGCTGCCGGGTTTCGAAAACGTGGGGTGGTTTGGCCTGTTCGCGCCGGCCGGCACGCCGGTGGCCGTGATTCAGAAGGTGCACCGGGATGTGGCCAAGGTGATGGCCGAAACCGAGGTCAAGGCGCGCTTGTTCGTGCAGGGCATGTCGCCGGTGGTCAACAGCACGGCCGACTTCACGCTCCAGATCGAGCGTGAGTTGGAGCGTTGGGCCAAGGTGGCGGCGTCCCGAAAGCTGCAGGCGAACTGAGCCTGGTGGCGGCCAAGCCAGCCGAATCGAAAAGATGGGGACCTGGACATGAAGATCGACCTGCTGGCCCTTGAGGATGCCGCCAAGATGCTCTACATCCGGGCGCTCAAGGTCTTGCCGCCGGACATCAAGGACGGCCTGGGCCGGCTTCATCAGGCCGAGACCGGCGCGACCGCGAAGTCGGTGCTGGGCACCATGGTGCGCAACATCGCCGTCGCGGAAGAGACCGATAACCTGCTGTGTCAGGACACGGGCATTCCCATCTACAACATCACCATCGGCCGCGGTGTCCAGGTGGATGGCTTTGAGCTGCATCAGGCCATCCGCCGCGGCTGCGAACGGGCCACCCGTGAGCATCCCTTGCGCAGTTCGGTCGTGCATCCGCTGACGCGCCGCAACGAGCACACCTCTTGCGGTATTGGCGCCGGCGGCAAGACCTGCCCGCCCACCATCGTGGGGGTGGGCCTGGGCGGCACCTCCGATTTGGTGGTGGCCCTGGCCAAGCGTGCGGCCACGCGAGCGCTGGGCAGCCGTTGTGCAGACCCCGATGGCGCCGCCTTGGAAGCGGAACTCAGCCAGGCGGTCAACCGCTTGGGCGTGGGGCCTCAGGGGCTGGGCGGCGATGCCACCGCCTTTGCGGTGCAGGTGGAGCTCGCCGCCACCCACATCACCATGAACCCGATAGCTGTGAATATGCAGTGCCACTCGGCGCGACGCGCCCGGGCCACCTTCACACCGGCCGGGCTGAGCTACGGCTTCTAGGAAAGGCAAGGAGCGCGCCGTGACCCACCATGTGCTGGACATGCCCATCAACGAGGCGCAGGTACGCTCGCTGCGCATCAACGACACCGTCACGCTCCGGCGTACCCTGTTTGGCATTCGGGACGCCACGCAAATCCACCTCTTTGACCGCGGCCGCCGCACCGCCATGGACCTCAAAGGCCATGCGGTGATCCACACCGCGCCCAATGTGCGCAAAGTCCAGTGCAGTGCAGACCACCCCGCAGGCTATGCCCCCATCTGCATTGGCACCACCACGTCCGACCGCATGGAGCGCTTTACCCGGCCCCTGATGGAGCGCGAGGGCGTGCGCCTGATCATCGGCAAGGGTGGCCTTCGCGACGGTTCGTCACAGGCCTTTTCCGAACTGGGGGGCGCCTATTTGGCGATCGTGGGCGGGACGGCTGCACTGGAAACCACTTGGATCGAACGAATTGAAGAAGTGGACCTGGACGATCTGAACCCCGAGAGCCTGTGGCGGTTTTCGATCCGAGATTTCGGGCCCCTGCTGGTGGCCATGGACAGCCATGGGGGAAGCCTGTACCGCACGGTGCAGGCCGACACCGCGGCGCGCCGTGCCGAGGTGCTGGCCTCACTGGGGGTCAAGGCATGAAGTCCCCTGCAGTTCGAAGGCTGCAAACCGACATCCTGATTCTGGGCTCCGGCGGTGCCGGCCTGTTCGCGGCCCTGCATGCCCACCAACAGGCGCCCGAACTCAAGATCACCGTGGCCGTCAAGGGCCTGCTGGGCAAGTGCGGCTGCACGCGCATGGTGCAGGGTGGCTACAACGTGGCGCTGGCCCCAGGTGATTCGGTCGAACGGCACTTCATGGACACCATCGAGGGCAGCAAGTGGCTGGCCGATCAGGACCTGGCCTGGACGCTGGTGTCCACCGCCGTGGAGCGTATTCGAGAGCTGGAAAACGAACTGGGCTGCTTCTTTGATCGAAACCCTGACGGCAGCATCCATCAGAAGGCTTTCGCCGGTCAGACCTTCGACCGCACCGTACACAAAGGCGACCTCACCGGCATCGAGATCATCAATCGCCTGGCCGAACAGGTGTGGTCCCGCGGTATCGATCGGCTGGAGGAACACCGCGCCATTGAACTGATCAAGACGCCGGCCGGTGATGCCCTGGCCGGTGTGCTGATGATCGACATGCGCACGGGGGGCATGGTGTTCGTGCAGGCCAAGGCGGTGCTGCTGGCCACCGGCGGTGGACCCACGATGTACAAGTACCACACACCCTCGGGCGACAAGAGCTGCGATGGCTTGGCCATGGCCCTGCGTGCAGGCCTGCCCTTGCGTGACATGGAAATGGTGCAGTTCCACCCCACGGGCTTGTTGGCCGGCAGCGGCACCCGCATGACCGGCACGGTGCTGGAGGAAGGCCTGCGAGGCGCCGGCGGTTGGCTGCTCAACGGTGAAGGCGAGCGCTTCATGTCGCGCTACGACGAACGCGGGGAGCGAGCCACACGCGACATCGTCAGCCGGTCCATTTATCGCGAAATGCGCGAGGGCCGCACCACGCCCAACGGCGGCGTGTGGATTCAGATGCATCACTTGGGGGTTGAGCAGGTCAAGCGCCAGTTCAAGGGCATGGTGGAGCGCTGCGCCGATTGCGGCTTCGACCTGGCCGGCGGCCGGGTGGAGGTGGTGCCCACGGCGCACTACATGATGGGTGGCGTTGTCTTTGACCCCGACACCCGCACCCCCTTGCCGGCCCTGTTTGCCGCGGGCGAAGACACCGGTGGGGTGCACGGGGCCAACCGCCTGGGGGGCAATGGTGTGGCCAACTCAACGGTGTTCGGCGGCATTGCCGGCGATGCGATGGCCCAATGGGTTCGGCGTGAAGGCACTTTCCGTGCACCGGATGAAGCGGCGATTGAAGAAGCCAGGATGCGGGCCGAAGCGCCATTCCGGGAGCCCGCCGGCGACCTGGAGGCAGTGCGTGAAGCGCTGTTTGATTGCATGTGGCGCGATGTGGGCATTCTTCGAACGGGTGAATCCCTTGAGCGTGGCCTGATGCGTTTAAGCGAACTGGATGCCCAACTCGCCGTCACTGGCGTTGCCGATGTGGACCGTTCATTCCACATGGGTTGGCATGATTGGCTCAACCTGCGCAACCTGATCCAGGTCAGCCGCGTGATCGCCTTGTCGGCCCTGGCCCGAGAGGATTCCCGGGGTGCCCATTACCGTGAGGACTACCCTGAGACGGGGTCGCTGGAGGGTTCCCACTACATCGTGGTGCGGCAGGAGGGCCAGGCGCTGAACATGAAGCGCGAGCCGGTCTACTTCACCCGGGTAGCGCCGGGGCAAAGCCTGCTGGCGGATGCTTGAACGAGCTCTCCATCATCGAGCTGGCGGTGGCCTGTTCAGCGGTCACGGTGGGCTACACCGTTTTCGGCATGACCGGGTTCGGCGCGAACATGGTGGCCTTGCCGGTCCTGGCGCACGTCATGAGCCTGCGCACAGCGGTTCCCACGCTGCTGGTGCTCGATCTGCTGTCGGCGGCGTTGTTGAGTTCGCGCAACCGCGAATCGGTCGAGGTGGCCGAACTCAAGCACCTGGCGTTTCCGATGCTCGCCGGCATGGCCCTGGGCTTTCCTTTGCTCGCGCTGGCACCCGAGAGCGGACTGCTGGCCCTGTTGGGCGCCTTCGTCGGTGCGGTGTCCCTGTGGAATTTGATGGGCCGTGCCGGCGGGCGCACGGCAGCCGCCTATTGGGTTTGGCCTGCCGGATTGGTCGGCGGGGCCTTCAGCACGGTGTTCGGAACGGGCGGGCCGGTCTACACGCTGTTTCTGGCCAGTCGGATCGCCGACACCACGCGGCTGCGGGCCACCGTGGCAACGGTTATTCTGGTCTCGGCTCTGGTGCGCCTGCTGCTGTTCACCGGCAGTGGTTTTCTGTACGAGTCAGCCTTGCCGGCCTTGGCCGCCGCTTTGCTGCCCTGTGCCTTGGCTGGCTACCTGATGGGCAGCCGCTTGCACCTTCGCATGCCGCAGGCGCAGGTTCGCCGCGTGATCTGGATGGTGTTGGTGGCCGCGGCGGTGAGCCTGCTGGCCCGCGGCACGATGGGTTTGATATGAACCCTCAGCCAGACCTCGGGATGTCTCGGTTGACTCCAAGGGGCGCCGCTCAGAAACTCAGCGCCGTTTGTGGTGCCTTGGGATGTCCCGGATGAGTCGTGTCTTGGTTCAGGCGATGCCGGTGAAGCGTGCTCGAAGTAGCTGGGCCTGGAGAGCTGTCCTCGGG
>RGEP01000064.1 GCA_009918225.1 Betaproteobacteria bacterium
CGACGATGGCCGGGGCATCAAGCCCGATGCCATGCTGCGCGAACTGGTGCAAACCGTGTTGGCCGACGCGGCCTCCACCAAGCTGCACCTGGATGTGCTGACCGGCGGCGGCGCGAAGATGGTGCAGGTGCTGACGGCTGAGGGCTCGCCCGAGCGCGCGGCTCTGGTCCAGCGCATGGACGCGGCCCTGCTTCGGGTGCAGGCTGATGCTTCGCTGTCGCGCGGCGACCGCACCCAAGTGGTGATCGAGCGCATCGCCCTGGCCCGCCTCGGACAGGGCAAGGACACCCTCAAGCCCCGCCTGCCCGAGCCCCTGGTGCAGCTGGCCCGCGAACACGCCCAGCGCATGGACCGCGAGATCACCGACGGCTATGAGCGCCAGGCCGTGATCACGTCTACCGCCTACTTGTTGGGCCAGGCCGGCTTGTGGGAAGACAGCGACGCCCTGCTCAAGGCCAACCTGGCCCGCAGCCATTCGCCCTACTACCTGATGAGCCAGCTGGGCTCCAACGCCCGCAAACAGGGCCGCACCCAGGAGGCTCTGAAGTGGTACCAGGAGTCCTTCGACAAGAGCGTGGGGCCGGCCACGCGGCTGCAGTGGGGCGCAGGCTACTTCAACGCCCTGGTCGACCTGGCGCCGCAGGACAGCGCTCGCATCGAGGCGTTGGCGGCTCAGCTGTTCAAGGAGGCTGCACAGGACAGCGCTTCCTTCCACGAGCGCAGCGGGCGCTCGCTGCAGCGTGTGGCCACCAAGCTCCAGGAATGGAACAAGGGGCCGGCACAGGCCGCGGTGTTGCAGCGGCTGCAGCAGCAGCTCAACGGCGTGTGTGCCAACGTACCAGCAGCCGATGGGCAGCGCCAAACCTGTCAGAACCTGATGAAGGCCTGATCAGCGCCTGATCAGCGCCTGAAAGGGGGCGCACCAAACGCCTGATGGCCAGCCCCCATCAGCCCCCATCAGCCCGCCACCAGCGGCGCCAACTGGCGCATCAGGCTGATCAGCGCCGGCCCCATCAGCACCACCAAGAGTGCGGGGAACAGGGCAAAGATCAGCGGAAACAGCAGCTTCACGGGCAGCCGTGCCGCGGCCTCTTCGGCACGCCGCTCGCGCTGTTGGCGCAGGGCTTGCGCATGCACCCGCAGGGCGTCGGTCACCCCGGTGCCCAGCCGTTCGGTGTGCACCAGCAGCGTGGCGAAGGCGCGTATTTCCTCCACGCCGGTGCGCTGGGCCAGGTGCCGCAGGGCTTGCGCGCGCGCCACGCCCAGCCGCAGCTCGGCGCTCAGCAAGGCCAGCTCATCGGCCAAGGCGGCGCTGCGCAGGGCCATGTCCTGTGCGGTGCGCTCCAAGGCCGCATCCAGGCCCAACCCCGCTTCCATGCACACGATGACCAGGTCGATGGCATCGGGAAAGGCTTCGAAGAGTTCACGCTGGCGGCGCGCAATGCGCCGGTTCAACCACAGGCCCGGCGCCTGCAAGCCCAGCACCGACGCGCCGAGCAACCAGGCGGCGCCGGAAGCCCCTGCCACGGGCTGCGCCGCCGCGGCCAGGCCCCACCAAACCAGCACCGGCAGGCCCAGGGCCAGCACCACCTTGACCGCGTAGAACAGCACCGGCGCGTTTCTGCGGCGCAGGCCCGCGTGCAGAAAGCGCACCCGGTGCGCCGGCGGAACGAACAGCCCCGGGTCGTCCTCCACGCCCTGCGCCACAGGGCCCGAGGGCGGTTCCTGTCGCGGGGCAGCCAGCCGCGCCAGCGGCTCGATCAAGCTTTGCCACGCCGGTGTTTTTTCAGCGTCCAGGCGGCTGCTGTGGTCCTGCATGCGGGCTCCTCTTAAATGCGTATCCGTGTCATGCGCCACAGCCACAGGCTGCCCAGCACCATCAGCACCCCGCTGAGCTGCAGCATCCGCAGGCCCAGTGGATCGGTCCACAAAACCGCCATGAACTCTGGCCGCGCCAGCCACAAGGCCCCGGCGGTCACGGGTGGCAGCGCCGACAGCACCTGGGCCGATAAGCGCCCTTCCGCACTGAGCACCCGCACCTTGTCCACCAGTTGCAGGCGTTGGCGCAGCAACAGCGCGATGTTGCCCAGCACCTCGGCCAGCTGCCCGCCTGTTTGCCGCTGCAGCTTCACCGCCATCACAAAGAAGCGCACCTCGTCCACAGGCACCCGCAGGGCCAGCGCATCCAAGGCCTCGTTCGGGTCGCCACCCCAGGCCATCTGCTCCACCACCTGCTGGACCTCAGAGGCCAGGGGCTGAGGCCCCTCTTCGGCCACCATCTGCAGCGCCGTGGAGAAGGCGTGTCCGCTGCGCAGCGCGCGTGCCATCAGGTCCAGGGCATCGGGCAGTTGCATCACGACCGCGCGCACATGGGCGCCCCTGGCACCGCGGTGGTGGCGCCAAAGGGCTTGCAGGCGGGTCCACCAAGGGTCGGGCTCCAGGTCCTGTGGAAACCAGGCCTGCAAGCGCCGTTGCAAGCGCAGCACGGCGGGGCTGCGGGTCTGGCGCCACATCAGGGCCACGCCTTCCAGGCCCAGGGCAGCAGCCAAGAAGGCGGCCCCCATCAAGGCCAGCTCCAAGGCGCCAAAGGGGTGTTCAGTCATCGGCAGGCCTACTGGGGTACGAACAAGTTGGAGGGCAGGTGCAGGCCCATGGCCCGCAGCCGAGGCTCGAGTTGTGGCCTGACGCCCGTGGCCCGAAAGCGGCCCAGCACCCGGCCTTGCGCATCCACACCGGTGGCCTCAAACACCTGCAGGTCCTGCATCAGGATGGTCTCGCCCTCTTGGCCGGTGAGTTCTGAGATGCTCACCACGCGACGCGAACCGTCGCTCAGGCGCTGCAGGTGCAGCACCACCGACAGGGCCGAAGCAATCAGTTGCCGCGCCACCCGTGAGGGCAAGCCGCCGGGGCCCATGCCCACCATGTTCTCCACCCGCAGCAGCGCATCGCGTGCGCTGTTGGCATGCACCGTGGCCATCGAGCCCTCGTGGCCCGTGTTCATGGCCTGCAGCATGTCGAAGGCCTCGGCACCCCGCACCTCCCCCAGGATGATGCGGTCGGGCCGCATGCGCAGGGCGTTGCGCACCAGGGCACGCTGCGTGACCTCGCCGGCACCCTCGGTGTTGGCGGGGCGGGTTTCCAGGCGCACCACATGCGGCTGCTGCAGGCGCAACTCGGCGGCGTCTTCGATGGTCACCACGCGCTCTTGTGGCGAGATGGCCGATGAGAGCATGTTGAGCATCGTGGTCTTGCCACTGCCGGTACCGCCCGAAACCAACACATTGAGCTTGGCTTGCACCAGGGCCTGCAGCAACTGCCCCATCTCCGGGGTCAAGGTGCCCAGGGCCACCATGCGCTCCAGGGTCAGTGCTTCGCGGCTGAACTTGCGGATCGACACGGCCGAGCCGTCCAGCGCCAAGGGCGGGATGATGGCGTTGAATCGCGACCCATCGGGCAAGCGGGCGTCGACCATGGGGCTGTTCTCATCCACGCGGCGGCCCACCCGTGCCACCACGCGGTCGATGGTGCGGCGCAGGTGGGGCTCGTCGTCGAAGCGAACGCTGGCCGTTTGCAGCCGGCCCTGTCGCTCCACCCAAATGCGCTCGTGACCATTGACCAGGATGTCGCTCACGGTGTCGTCCTGAAGCAGGTGTTCCAGGGGCCCCAGGCCCATCACTTCGTGCTCGATGTCGGTCACGGCCTGCACGCGCTCAGCCGCATTGAAGGGCAGAGCCGACTCCTCCAAGAGGCGTTGGGTCAGGCGGCGCAGCTCGCTGCGCAGGGCCGTGGGCTCCAAGGCCCTCAAGGCCTCCAGGTCGATGCGGTCCAGCACCCGCTGGTACAGGTCCCGTCGGAGTTGGGCATACGCCAGGGTGCTCATGGCGCCCACCTCAGCAGGCGTTCATGCCACGGCCTGGGGGGGGCTGCTGCCGCGGGCTGCGTTGGTACGGCTGGGCCATCTTCGGCGGTCGGCGCGGTGGTGGTGGGCGCCGCTGAGCAGCGACGTTGCTCAAGCTCGCTGGCCCACCGGGACACCGCCCGCGACCACGCGTCTTTGGGGTCCACCGCGCCCACCGCTTGGCCGTGGTAGGTGGCCTGCGCCACGGCCGCATCGCTGCGCGGCAGTTCTCGCCACGCATCGGCTTCGCCGTCCAGGCCCAGCGTGCGCCGCACCTGTTCGCTGGGCAGGCCGGTGTGGCGTTGCACCTTGTTGAGCAGCAGGGTGTTCGCGCCGGGTGCGCTTCGGTGGTCCTGCAGCCACTGCCAGGCGCGCCGTGCATTGAAGGTGGCCGGCAGGGTCGGCTCCGTGACCAGGGCCACCTCCTGGAGGTCGCACAGCAGCGGACCAAAGTGGGCGCTGCTCATCGCACCGGCCGGCAGGTCCAGCACCACCCAATCGGCCAGTTCTGTGGCGGTGCGCAGCAGCTTGAGCAGCGCCGAGGCGTCTTCGTCGGGCCCATCGGGCCAGGCCGCCCAATCCCGCGGAGCGGGCAAGAGCCGAAGAGAGGGTGAGCACGGTGTCAAGAGGGTGTCCAGGAGCGTGTCGTCCAAGCGCTCCATGACGCGCATGGCGTCGCCCACGGTGGGGCCGGCGTTGCGCTCGCACAGGTGCAGGGCCGCTTGTCCGCTGCGCAGGTCCAGGTCCAGCAGGACCACCCGCAGGCCGCGCTGCGACAAGGCCCAGGCCAGGCTGGTGGCCGCTACCGTGGTGCCCACGCCCCCTTTGGCGCCCACCAGGCCCAGGGTCCGAGGTGCGATGCTTCCGTTCACAAACATGAGGGGTTGTTCCTTCCTTGGAGTTGGCTGCTCAAACTTTCGCGGGGCAGCTCCACCACCGCCGCCGGCAACGGCAGGCTGCTGCCCCAGGCGGGCATCACGCCCTGCAGGGCCGCGCCGCTGAGGCTCACCCGCAGGCGTTGACAGTTGCTGGGGCTGCAGCCCGCCGGTTCCCGTGCCACCGTGAGCGTGGGCGGTTGTGCCAAGGCGTGCAGGCCCACCACTCGGGCCAGGGCTCGGCTGTTCACCTGCGGGTCGTCCAGGTCGCACACCACGGCCAGCCGCGCGCCCATGCGCGCGGCCTCGTGCAGCGAGCCGGCTGCGGCCAACCAACGGCCCAGGTCCACCATGCCCAACACCATCGCCACCAGTAGCGGCAACACCAAGGCCCACTCCAGTGCGGCGGCCCCGCGCTCCCTGCGCTTGGGCCTGCATGCACGCTGCGATCGAAGGGGTGTCATGACCGAGCCCTCATATGAACCGGTAGGCCAGCGTCAGGGCGATCGGGCCATAGGTGAAGCCCCAGGAAGCCGGCAGCAACTGGGGCTCAAAGCGCAGGCCCTGCACCTGCACCGTCACCAGCGACACGGGGCCGGCCGCACTGTTCACCAGGCGCACGCCCGGTGTGGACTGCGGCTCCAGGATGCTCACCATCGACCCCTGCAGGCCCGGCACCACCGGTGTGGAAGACCCCTGCACCTGGCCATACACCACCAGGCGTCGCGCTTCTTCTTGGCGCACCGGGTCGGCCGCATCGCCCGTGGCCAGGTGGCGCACGGCCGCCCGCACGCCGTGGTGCACGCGCTCCAGGTGGTGCACGGCTCGGCCCACGTCCCATGCGGTGGCGGGCATGGCCACCAGCACCGGCAGCAGCAAGGCCAGTTCCAGTGCCGCCAGCCCCTTGCTGCGGCCGGCCGGGTGCGATCGCAGGCGCCCGCTCATTGGACCAATCCCGGCACCAGCGGCCCGGTGTCGCCGCCCACGGCCCCGTTGGTGGCGCAGGGCGCGCCCGCGTCGCCCGCTCGGCCCAGGTACTCCACATCGAAGCTGCCCGACACACCGGCGCCGGTGGGCCGGCTGCCGGTTTTCACCGGGGCCAGCATCAGCACGCAGCCCAGATCCAACACGGTGGCCATGGCACTGCCCTGACCCCCGTTCCACACGGTGCAATTCACGATGGGCACGGTCACCAGGCGGCGCTGCGCGCCCCACTGCGCATGCTGCGCGCTGCTCAGGGCCACCACGGTGCCGCCCACCTGCCCTTGAAACGGGGCCCGCGCGGCGCGCCGCTGCAGGTAGTCGCTGAGGTGGTTCTGGCCGCTGGCATAGCCCCAGCCGGTGTAGTCCGGTGGCGCCAACCGGGCATCGGACGAATTGGCATACAGGCCAAAGCGCGTGTTCCAGGCGCGCCCCACCGAGCTCACCTGTCCGGGCTGTCCAATCGACTGCCCCAGGTGCACCCCACAAGCGCCCTGTCCTTCCAACAGGGCGGCCAACTCCGAGGCACCGCCGTTGGGTGGGCTGAAGTCGGCCCAGCCGAAGTTGCCACTGCCGTAGCCGCCGGAAGGGTTGTCCACCGAGGTCAGGCGACGCCCCGTGACCAGCCCCCAACCTTGTGCGCGCGTGGCGCCGGGCGCGGCGCACACCGCCAAGGGCATGGCGCACACCTGCTGCGCACCGGACAAAGCGGCCACCGCTTGGGCCGTCACCGACACGCTGTGGGCGGTGTCAATTCCCAAGGCCTGCAGCACCGGCATCAGCCACAAGGCCCGCGGTGGGTCGGCGCGCCGGCAGCGTACAAACCGCGCCTGTGCGGGCGACAGGCCCATGGTCTGGTTGGCCGTGGCGGGCACGAAGGGGCCGTCGAGCTGGGCCGAGAACGCCACCTCGATGGACGCGGCGGAGGGCACTTCGCTCTGCAGGAACACCCGGTTGACCGAAGCGGCCGGCCGGGCCGCTGCGCCCTGTGCCTGCGGGTCCACCAACACCTGGGCGTAGGCCCGAGCCGTGTCGAACACCATGGGGTCGTTGGCGCCGGTCAGGGCGGAGCTGGCCGCCAAGGCACAGGCATCCATGGCGTTTTGGAGTTCGGCCTTCAGGGCGTAGGCGCGGCTGAGGTCCAGGCCCAAGGCGACCAGCCCCAGCATCAGCGGCAAACACAGTGCCAAGAGGATGGCCGACGCGCCGCGCTGCCGGGCACGGCTGCGCGCACGGGGCGGACAGAAGCGGTTCGCGGACATCACCGCCCCGGCGGGGTGGCTGCGGCGCCAGGCGGGGTCTGCGCCGCGGGTGATCCGGCAGGCTCCAGTGATGAGCCACCGCCGGTACCGCTGGGCCCGCGCCGCAAGGCCATGGCGTCTCGAGCCGACACCGTATCGGGCAGCCTGGGGTCTTCGCCGGCTTGCGGGTTCAGGCGTTGGGCGCGGCGAGCCGCCAAGGGGTCTTCGCTGAGCGCCGGTGCAGCCCTGCGGCCCGGCCCTGCGGCCCCGGTGCCTTCTTCCCCAGCCCCCAGGGCTTCGGCTTCACTGGGCAAGGCCTGCACCAGCCGTGGCGTGATGATGAACAGCACTTCCGAGCGGTCCTGCTGAAACTCCTTGGAGCGAAACAGCGCCCCGAGGATGGGCAGGTCCCCCAGGAAGGGAAACTTCGTCAGCGTTTCGGTGTTGATGTTCTTGATCAGGCCGGCGATGGCCAGGCTCTGCCCATCGCGCAGCTGCACCGTGGTGGCCGCGCGGCGTGTGGTGAAGCTGGGCAAGACGGTGGTCACGCCGCCGCTGCTGAGAAACGGGGAGCCGGTGCGGGTGAGCTCGGAGACCTCAGGGGCCACCCGCAGCTGCACCACATCGCCTTCCAAGACCTGTGGCGTGAAGCGCAGGCCCACGCCGTATTCCTTTTCTTCCAGCGTGACCGTGGCCCGCCCCTCGGCCGTGTCGCGCGCCACGGGAATGAAGACCTTGCCTCCGGCCAGAAAGCTCCCCTCTTGCCCGCTCAAGGCCACGATGTTGGGCTCGGCCAAGACCTTCAGCGCGCCGTCTTGCGCCTTGCCATCCACCGACAAGCTGCCGCTGCGGCCGGCCACGCCCAGGCGACCAAACACATCTTGCAGCGCCTGCGTGACCAGGCCATAGCTCATCGAGCCGACGGTGCGGTTGAGGTTGAGGCTGACACCGAACTGGTCCAGCAGGTTGCGCGAGACCTCCACCACCTTGACCTCCAGCATCACCTGCTGGGGCTGGCGAATCTTGAGGAGGTTGATCACATGCGGGGGGCTGCCGCCTTGGGCCTGGCCGCCCGTGGCGGTGGTGCCCAGTGCCGCACCGCCGGGGCCGCTGGAGGGTCCTCCGGCCGGCGGGGGGGTGTTGGGGGCTTGCGCCAAGCGCGCCAAGGCCCGCACATGGCCCTGGGCCAAGGCCACGGCCCGCTCGGCCGCCAGGACGTGGCGCACCGTGCCCCACAGCACCACGGAGTCGGCTGCTGCTTGGAC
Organism: Betaproteobacteria bacterium; assembly: GCA_009918225.1. Classification (GTDB taxonomy): domain Bacteria; phylum Pseudomonadota; class Gammaproteobacteria; order Burkholderiales; family Burkholderiaceae_C; genus RFTU01. Next base: position 8,261 of record RGEP01000064.1, read on the forward strand.
CTGCAGTTCGGTCTCCTCCGGCAACACCCGCTGCAGCTGTTCACGCAGGCCGCGCACGTCCATCTCCACCCGTACGTCGATCACCGACACGGCCGACCCCCGTGACCACAGCATGATGTTGCTGGAGCCAATGCCGCGCCCCAGAACGTACAGCTCGCGCGGGCCGGTGAGCACCACGTCCAACACGCCGGGATGGGCCACCGACACCCGCTCCACGGCTTGCGGCAGGGTCAGCACCTGCGAGGTGCCCGCCAGCACCATCAGGCGTTCAGCCCCTTGGGCGTGGCCCTGCCCGGCGGGGGTGCTCAAGGCCAGGGCCAACAGGGTCGGCCACCAGGCCGCCGCGGTGACGCGTCGGATGCGGGCGGCGCGCGCCAGGGTCAAGTGTTCGCAGGGGATCAGGGCGGAGGGGCTCACAGGCGTCCTTTGCTTGTCAACAGGAAATCAACGGCGTATCCCCCGGGCATCCCGGGGTTGCCAACAGCTCATCAAGGGTTTGTCAACAGGCCTTCCACAGCCTTCAGCTGTGGCGGGCGCTGCGGGGTGGTCACCACACGGCA
>RGEP01000065.1 GCA_009918225.1 Betaproteobacteria bacterium
GGACGACCCGGCCTTCAAGGGCAGCAAGCGCTTGGACGCGCAGGGCCGGCGTGAGCTGACCGCGGCGGATTACGTCTACAGCTACAAGCGTTTTGCCGATCCGGTGAACAAAAGCCCGGTGTGGGGCGGCATGCTCGACACGGGGTATGTGGGCCTGGAGGCGCTGCGCAAGAAGGCCCTGGAGAGCAAGAAGCCCTTTGACTACGAAACCGAAATCGAAGGCATCCGGGCGCTGGACCGCTACACGGTTCAGTTCAAGACCTACAAGCCGCGGCCCACCCTGATCGAGACCTTTGCCACCGGTGACCTGTTTGGCGCGGTGGCGCGCGAAGTGGTAGAGCACTACGGCGACAAGATCATGGCCCACCCCGTGGGCACGGGGCCTTTCAAGCTGGTGCAGTGGCGCCGCTCCAGCTTCATTGCCTTGGAGCGCAACCCCCAGTACCGCGAAATCTTCTACGACTTCGAGCCCGCGGCCGACGACGCGGCTGGCCAAGCCCTGTTGGCCCAGTTCAAAGGCCGCCGCCTTCCCATGGTGGACCGTGTGGAGGTCAGCATCATCGAAGAAATGCAGCCGCGTTGGTTGGCCTTTCTCAATGACCAGCTCGACTGGTTGACGGTGCCCGGTGAGTTCGTGAGCCAGGCCATGCCCAATGGGAAGTTGGCGCCCAACCTGGCCAAGCGCGGGATACAGGGGGCGCGATCGCTGAACGCCGATTCGGCCTATCTGTACTTCAACATGGAAGACCCGGTGGTGGGCGGCTACACACCAGAGCGCGTGGCGCTGCGCCGAGCCCTGAGCCTGGCCTTGGATGTTGACCGCGAGATACGCCTGATCCGCCGAGGCCAGGCCATTCCCGCGCAGTCGGCCTTGGTGCCCAACACAACGGGTTACGACCCGCAGTACAAGAGCACCATGAGCGACTACGACCCGGCGCGTGCGAAAGCTTTGCTGGACTTGTACGGCTACCTGGACCGCAATGGCGACGGCTGGCGCGAACAGCCCGATGGCAAGCCCCTGGTGCTGGAGATGGCCACGCAGCCTGACCAACTCTCGCGCCAGTTCAACGAACTGCACAAGCGCAACTTTGAGGCGGTGGGCATTCAGGTCCGCTTCAAGGTGGCCAAGTGGCCCGAGCAGCTCAAGGCCGCGCGGGCCGGCAAGCTGCAGATGTGGATCTTGGGCGGCTCGGCTGCCGCGCCTGACGGGCAGCAGTCGCTGGCCCGTTTCTACAGCCCCCAGTTTGGCGCGCAGAACTTTGCCCGCTTCAAGAACGCCGAGTTCGACCGCTTGTACGAGCGCATGGGCGAGATACCTGATGGGCCGGAGCGCGAGGCGCTGTTCTTGCAAGCGAAGAACATTGGAACGGCCTACATGCCCTACAAGTTCTTGGTGCACCGCATCTCCAGCGACCTCACCCAGCCGTGGCTCAAGGGCTTTCGGCGCACCCAGTTCTGGCAGGACTGGTGGCACCGGGTGGACATCGAGCCGCAGCTCCAGCGCGGCTCTTGAAGCCGCTTAAGCCTCGGTGAAGCGCCGCCGATTCATCGCGACCCCAGCCGCCCTGGCGGCCGTGTCCAAGCTGGTGGGTTCCGCCCGGCTGAGCGGCGTGGCCGGCGCCGCAGCCTCCTTGGGCTTGCTGGCCAACCCGGCAGCCGCGGGTGGCCAAAAGACGCTGCGCTACGCCTTTCCGGCGCCCGAGAGCACGTTCGACCCGCCTTCCACCAACAGCGACTTCTATTCGAGCACGCTGATTTCGCAGATCCTGGAAGCGCCCCTGACCTACGACTACCTGGCGCGGCCCGTGCGGCTGGTGGCCAACACGGCAGAGCACTTGCCCGAGATCAGCGCCGATGGGTTGACGATCACGCTGCGCATCCGCCCGGGCATTTACTTTGCGGACGATGTGGCCTTCAAGGGCAGCCCACGTGTGGACGCGCAGGGCCGGCGAGAGTTGACGGCGGAAGACTATGTCTACTCCATCAAGCGCTTCTTCGACCCGCAGTACGCGTCCAGCGACCTGTACATCTTTGAGGGCGCGAAGATGCCGGGGCTGGCCGAATTGCGCGAACGTGCCCTGAAGACCCGCAAGCCCTTCGACTACGACACGCCGGTGCCCGGGCTGCGGGCGCTGGACCGCTACACCTTTCGCATTCAACTGGGTGAGGCCGACCCGCGCTGGGTGTACAACTTGGCCACACCGGCGCTGACCGGCGCCGTGGCGCGTGAGGTGGTGGAGCACTATGGCAAGGACATCGGCGCGCACCCGGTGGGCACCGGGCCTTTTCGTTTGGCGAACTGGCGCCGCGCTTCGCGCATTGAGTTGGTGAAGTCGGCCAGCTACCGACACCGGGTGTACGAGGGCACGCCCGCAGACGACCCGCAGGCCCAAGCCATTGCGCAGCGTCTGCAGGGCCGCGCCTTGCCCTGCGTGGACCGCATCGTGGTGGACGTGGTGGAAGAGGCCCAGCCGCGTTGGCTGACCTTCTTGCAGGGCGAGCTCGATTGGATGTTGGTCCCGCCGGCCTTCGTGCCCCTGGCGGTACCCGGTGGGCGCCTGGCCCCCTTCTTGCAAAAGAAGGGGGTGCGTTTGGAAACCGCGCAGACCGCGTCGATGTCCATGCACTACTTCTCGATGGAGGACCCAGTCGTGGGGGGCTACACGCCCGACCGCGTGGCCTTGCGCCGCGCGATCGCCTTGGCCTACAACGGGCCGGCGGACATTCGGCTGTTGCGCAATGGCATGGCCGTGCCGGCGCAGTCCACCCTGGCGCCGCACACCGTGGGCTATGACGCCGAGTACCGCAGCGACATGTCGGCTTATGACCCAACCCGGGCGCAGGCCTTGCTGGACGTTTACGGCTATGTAGACCGCGATGGCGACGGCTTTCGCGAGCTGCCCGATGGCAAGCCGCTGGTGTTGCGCATCGCCTCCTTGGCCACACAGGCCGACCGCGCCGCCAATGAATTGTGGAAGCGCTCGCTCAATGCGGTGGGCTTGCGGGTGGAGTTCGAGGTGTCCACCTGGCCCGAGCTGCTCAAGAAGACGCGCACCGGCGCGCTTCAGATTTGGGGCTACAGCTGGGCGGCCCAGTCGCCCGATGCGGGGTTCTTTCTCTCGATTGCCTATGGGCCGAACGGGGGCGACGCCAACGATGCGCGCTTCTCTTTGCCCGCCTTTGACCGCCTGTTTGAGCAGCAGCGGCGCTTGCCTGATGGACCACAGCGCCTGGACCTGATGCGCCAAGCCAAAGACCTGTTGGTGGCCTACATGCCCTACAAGGTGCACCGCCACGACCGGGCCGCTTGGCTGCAGCAGCCCTGGCTGCGCCATTTCTGGGTGCACCCCTTCATGCGGGACACCTGGCAGTATTTGGACACGGAGCGCGCCGCATGAGCAGCATCACAAGCAGCCTGATGGTCAACCGCTATCCCTCGCTGCCCACCCCGCAAATCTCAGCCTACGCCCAATGGCTGGCCACCCAGCGTGGCTTGTCCTTTCCCACCTATGAAGCCCTGTGGGAATGGTCGGTGACGGACCTGGATGGGTTCTGGCGTTCGATCTGGGACTACTTTGGCGTGCAGTCGGATACGCCCGTGCAGTCGGTGCTGCCCGAGCGCGGCATGCCAGGTGCGCAGTGGTTTCCAGGGGTGCGGCTGAACTTTGTGCGGCAGATGTGGCGGCACGGCCCAGAGTCCGACGCGGCAGGGCATCCCGCCATCGTGTTCACCGACGAGCTGAAGTTGGCACGGGGGCAGGTGCAGTCCATCAGCTGGCAGGAGCTGCGGCTTCAAGTGGCCGCCGTCGCCTTGCACCTGCGGGCTCAGGGCGTTCAGCCGGGCGACCGGGTGTGCGCGGTGCTGCCCAATGTGCCCCAAACCGCGGTCCTGTTTTTGGCTGCGGCCAGCCTGGGTGCGGTGTGGAGCTTGTGTTCGCCGGACATGGGACCGGTGGCCATCCTCGACCGCTTTCAGCAGATCGAGCCCAAGGTGCTGGTGATGGCCAGGGGCTACCACTGGGGTGGGGTGTGGCACGACCGCAGCACGCTGGTGCAGCAGGTGCGCGCGGGCTTGCCCTCGCTGGAGCACCTGATGCTGTGGGGCCAGCCCCCCGACGGTGCTCAGCCAGACGCCGTGCCGGCGGTGGATTTGCAGGCGCTGTTGGATGGGTTCGAGGCGTGCTCCAACCGGGCTGAGCTGCAGGCCTTTGAACCCGCGCCGGTGCCCTTTGACCACCCGCTGTGGATCGTCTATTCCAGCGGCACCACCGGCTTGCCCAAGCCCATCGTGCACGGGCATGGCGGCATTCTCTTGGAAATGCTCAAGGCGGGCGCGCTGCACAACAACCTCGGGCCTTCGGTGCGCACGGGGGATCGCTTTCATTGGTTTTCCAGCACCGGCTGGGTCATGTGGAATGCCTGCATCGGTGGACTCTTGGGCGGCACCACGGTGTGCATCTTTGACGGCAGCCCCAGTGGGCCTTCCAAGCACCCGGATTGGAGCGTTTTGTGGCGCTTTGCCTCGCTGACCGGGGTGACCTTCTTCGGTGCGGGGGCGGCCTACTTTGCGGGATGCCTGAAGGCCGGTGTGCAGCCGATGGCCGTGGCGGACCTGTCGCGCCTGCGCGGCATCGGCTCCACCGGGTCACCCCTGAGCGACGAGTGCTACGACTGGATCTGGGACCACCTGCCGCGCATCGACGGGCAGCCGATTTGGATCAACCCCATCAGCGGCGGCACCGATTTCGCCGGCGCGTTTGTGGCGGGCAACATCACCCTGCCCGTGGTGCGTGGCCAGATGCAGGTGCGTTGCCTGGGGGCGTCGATCGAGGCGTGGTCTGAAGACGCACAGCCCCTCATGGACGAGGTGGGCGAACTGGTGTGCACCCAAGCCATGCCCTCGATGCCCCTGAAGTTCTGGAACGACGAGGGCGATCGGCGATACCGGGAGTCGTATTTCGAGACCTACCCCGCAACCGCGCAACGCGGTGCGGTGTGGCGCCATGGGGATTGGATACGGCTGATCCCGCACCACCGTTGCGATGGCGTGCTCGAGTCGGTGGGCTCCATCATTTATGGACGCAGCGACGCCACCATCAACCGCCATGGTGTGCGCATGGGAACGGCCGAGCTGTACCGCGCGGTGGAGGCGCTAGACGAAGTGCTGGACAGCCTGGTGGTGGACCTGGAGTACCTCGGACGCGAGAGCTGGATGCCGCTGTTCGTGGTGTTGCGCGAAGGATTGGTGCTGGACGAGCCGCTGCAGCAGCGCCTGAGGCTGGCCATCCGACAAGCGCTGTCGGCCCGCCACGTGCCCAATGAGATCTTTCAGGTGCAGGCCATCCCGCGCACGCTATCGGGCAAGAAGATGGAGCTGCCCATCAAGAAGCTCTTGATGGGGGCAGCCCCTGAGGCCGTGATGAAGCGCGATGCCATCGCCCATGCAGACAGCATCGACTGGTTCATCGACCTGGCCCAGCGCCGAAGGGCGGCGGGATCGGCCGGCTGACCGGGCGCAACGATTCTTCACATGCGCGCGCGACAATGCGTCAACGGATGTCCCACTTCAACCGTTCCCTATCCATGAACACTCGACTTTTGCTCATTCCCGCACTGGCTCTGGCCAGCCTCCTCGGTGCTTGCGCCACCTCCAGCCCCGACGTGGTGCGCCGCGACGAAGCGCAGCGCCAATCGGTGGTGTACGACGCCGTCTTGTTGTCGATCCGTGAGGTGAAGATCGATGGCTCACAAAGCGGGGTGGGCGGCGTGGCGGGTGCCGTGGCCGGTGGCGTGGCCGCTTCCACGGTGGGCAAGGGCCGCGGCAGCGACGTGGCCGCCGTGCTGGGGGCGATCGCCGGTGCAGCGGTGGGCAATGCGGTGGAGCGCAGCGGCACCACCGAAGATGCCGAAGAACTGTTGCTGCAGTTCAGCAACGGCGAGCGCCGCACCATCGTGCAGGGCAAGGGACAAGACCAGCTGCGCCCGGGCGATGCGGTGATCGTCATCCAAACCGGCCAGCGCTTCCGCGTGGTGCGGGCGCCTGCCCGGGCCGCCACCGGTGCACCGGCGCCGGCCACGGGCCGCTGATCAGGCGCCGATCACCAAACCGATACCGGGTCTTCGGCGACCATGCCGTCACCGGCCTTGCAGCCGTAGGTCTGCGCGAAGGCGGGCATGTTGCTCAGGGGCCCGCGCACCCGGAAGGGGCCCGGTGAATGCTGGCCGGTTCGGATTTGCTGCTCCAGGGCTTCGTTGCGCTGTTTGCCGCGCCAGATCACGGCATTGGTGGTGAAGAACTGCCGGGCCGCAGCGTTGGCCTCGGTCGCCGGCAGGTTCTGGCGCTTGAGGGCCAGCTGCAGGGCGTCGAAGGCGATGTTGATGCCGCCCAGATCTGAAATGTTCTCACCCAACATCTGACGTCCGTTGATGCGCAGACCGGGCAGCACTTCGTAGCGGCTGTAGAAGTCGGCGACGCGGTCGGCTCGCGCCTTGTAGGCTGCGGCGTCTTCCGGCGCCCACCAGTCCTTGAGGTTGCCCACAGCGTCGTACTGGCGGCCGCGGTCATCGAAGTGGTGGATGATTTCGTGGCCGATGACCATGCCGATGCCGCCGTAGTTCGAGGCGTCTGAGGCTTTCTCATCGAAGAAGGGCGGCTGCAAGATGCCGGCTGGAAACACGATGCGGTTTTGGCCGGCTGCAAAGGCGTTGACGATGTGCGGCGAGGTGTCCCAGCGGTTGCGGTCCGTGGGGCGGGGCAGGTCGGCCAACCGTTGGGCATGGCCCCAGGCTTGAACCTTCATGAAGTTGCCCGCAGGGTCCTTCGGGTCCAGCGTCAGGCCGCTGTAGTCGGGCCACTGGGTGGGCCCTCCGATCTGGGCGCTCAGGCTGGCCAGCTTGTCTTGGGCCCGTTGCTTGGTGGCTGCGGTCATCCAGGGCAGGCCGTCGATGCGGGTGCGCATGGCGGCGCGCACGTCCTCGATCATGGCGTTGGCCCGAGCCTGCGCTTGTGGTGAGAACGACTCGCGCACAAACAGCTCGCCCAGCGTTTGCGCCAGCGGCTCCCAGCCGGTGCGCCCGCCGATGAGGTAAACGAGCTGCTCGCTGCGCGGGCTGGCTTTGGTCAGGCCCCGCTGAAGCCGATCCTTCCAATCAAAGGAGGCAATCTGGTAGGGCTCATCCAACCAAGGCGCCAAGGCGTCCAGCAGCCGCACCCGCAAATAGGTTTGCCAGGTGGACAGCGCTGCTTCCTGGGCCAGCCGGGCCGTGGCCTGTGCGTGGCGCGGTTGGGGCAACATGAATTCCTGATCGGCCTTGAGCCGGTCATCGGAGGCGCCGGCCGCCCGAGCCCAAGCAGCCCAGTCAAAACCTGGGGCTTCGGACTGCAGGCTCTGCAGCGTGCGCCGGTGGTTGGTGGCCTGGGGGTTGCGCCGCTCGACGGCGGTGAGCATCGACTCAGCCAGCTGTTTTTCGAACGCCAACAGTGCGTCGAGGGTGGCCTCATCATGCGCCTGGCCCGAGAGCTGCAAGAGCTGCCGCGCGTACTGTCGGTAGCCGTCTTGCAGGCGCTTGGAGGTGGCGTCGGTCTTGAGGTAGTCGTCCCGGTCGGGCAAGCCGATACCACTGCCGCCCACGCTCAGCACATGGCGGCGCACATCTTGGTTGTCGGCCATCACCATCATGCCCAGTGGCCCGCCCAAGCGGCCCCGTGTGAACTCGGCCAGGAGCAGCGGGAGCTCACGGCGGTCCTTGAGGCTGTCGATGCGCTGCAGCAAGGGCTGGGCCGACTTCAGACCAGCGGCCTTGGCGATGGCGGGGTCCAAGGCGCTGCCGTACCAGGCCGCCAGCAGCTTCAAGCCGTTGGTGTTCTGCCGCTGTGGGTCGGCCAGCAGGGTGTCGAGTGCTCGAATGAGCAGCCGCGTGTTGGAGATGGCCAGTTGATCAAAGCTGCCGATGCGCGCACGGTCGGGCGGCAGCTCGGTGCTGGCCAGCCATGGCCCGTTGACGTGGGCATAGAAGTCCGCGCAGGCTGCAGTGGGTTCGGCAGCTTGTGTGAGGGAGGTGGCCAACACACTGGCGGCGGCCACGCCCAGGGCGAGGTGGCGAAGGAAGGGGTTGGGCTTGAATCGATTCATGGGAGCAGGATAGCGCCGCGGGGATGCTTCGACAGAGCAGGGGGAATTGAAACCGCGCGCGAAGCGCTAGCGGTTCACCACCCAGCGATGGTCCACCTGCGCGTTCACCCGGGTGGCGGTTTGCGCTGTGGGCAGCCAGGTTCGAACGTACTCGGAGGTTACGGAGCTGGGCGAAACGGTCACGCGCAGGTGCCCGCTGCTGGCCAGAAACGTGCCGGCCAGGTAGCGGTAGTCTGCTGCCAGCTGCGCGCCGTTGTTGGAATTGACGGCGCTGGGTTGCGGCACCAGTTGATAGATCACGCCATCCAAGGATTGATGGGCATAAAAGTGGTCATGCCCATGAAAGACCGCCGTGACCTTGTGACGCACCAACAACTCATGAATCGGCGCTGTCCAACCGGGGCGTTTGGCCGCGAAGCCGGCACTGCCGTCAGCGTTGCGCCCGCCCCATTCAAACAGCGGGGCCGCCTCCGAGCCCCCGCGCATCTGGCCTTCGGTTGAGCCGCCCACCAGGTTGTGGGTGAAGATGAAGGTGTAGGCCGCTGTGTTGGCCTTGAGCACACCTTCGAGCCACCGGTACTGGCGCTCGCCCAACGTG
>RGEP01000066.1 GCA_009918225.1 Betaproteobacteria bacterium
CCGCTACCGGGCCGCCCAGCATCCACATCACATTGCCGCGGCCGTGGTCGGTCCCGCCCGTTCCGTTTTGCCTGACGGTACGGCCGAACTCGCTCATCACCACGATCACCGTGTGTTCAAAGGCATCACCCAGCCCTTGCACCAGTGATTCCAAACCCTCGCCCAGGCTGCCCAGTCGGTTGGCCAAAGCGCCGCGAGCGCCACCTTGGTTCACATGCGTGTCCCAGCCGCCCACCGAGGTGAAGGCCAGTTGGGTATGGGGGTCGGCTTGTATGAGCTGTCCCAGGCGCAGGGCATCGGCTGCGAACCCACGGGCCGTGGGGGCGCCCGCGTCTGCGCTGGGGTCGCTGCTGCGCCCGTTGTCGGCAGCAGCGCCGGCGTTCATCTGGGCATCGAGCCGCGATTGGCGGCTGCGCGCCTCCGCCATGGCCATGCTGCGGCTCATTTCGCTGCGGCTGTCCCTGGTTTCTTGGAGGGTTCGGGCCAGCTCACCTTCGCGGCCATACAGGCGCCCCAAGGCGGCTTGAAGCTCGGGGTTGTCGATGGCCTTGGACTCCAGGGCGCGTGGCCCCACACCCAGGTTGGCCACCGCTGCGCCACCGGCCAAGATGCGCGGCGGGGTGGGGCCCATGTTCACCGCACGTGTGGGTGCCGCGGGGCCGGGCAGTTGCGCGAGCAATCGGTTCATCCAACCATCGGGCGTGCTCTTGCGGCCGGGTGTGCCGGTTTCCATGTAGTCCTGCGCGTCGAAGTGTGAGCGCGTGGGGTCTGGAGAACCGCTGGCGTGCACGAATCCCAGGTGTCCGCGTTGCCACAGGGGCATCAGGCGCGCCAGGGCCGGGTGCAGGCCGAACAAAGAGTCGAGGGGGAGCACCGCTCCATCGGATGTTCCGGGTGCGGGCAAGGCAATGGAGCCGCGCGACTGGCGGTAGCCCGCATCGCCATGCGGCACCACCACCGAAAGGCCATCCACGGCGCCGCGCAGCATCACCACCACCAATTTGCGCGCGGGCCCGCCTTCGGAGCGCAGCGGCGCCGACGCCAAGGCAGTCGACAGGCCCGGCCACATCGTCCAGGCCCCTGTGGCCCAGGCTGCAGCGGTTGAAGAAAGCAGGAGGCGGCGTCGCAGCATGAGAGGCCTTCCGGTTTAGCGTTTCATGAATTCAGGACTCGACAACAACAGGGCCAGGCGCAGTGGGGCGGGCTCGGCGTTGACCGCTTCTCGTGTAGCGGGGTTCCACAGCGGTCCCAGGGCGTCCATCAGGCGCTGTGCATCGGCGTCTAGGCGAGCACCTTGACGCGCCCGGCGCTCAGCCAGGTTGCTGGCGAACTGCACACGCTGTGCGAAGGCCTCGGGGCTCATCCATGCACTGGCCACATTTTTGTAGCCATCGGGTGTCTGCGCGCCATACAGGGGCATGCCCGATTGCGCCAAGACCTGCAGCAACGGCCCCACATCGGCCGGTGTGCCCAAGCCCAGCGCCCGCAGGCTGCTGATCAGGTAGTGGTACGGCGTCTTGAATTTGACGCCGTAGCGTTGCGGCTGCCAAAACTCGTCCGATCCCATGAGCTCGCGCATGACCGCCTTGAGGTCACCCTGGGTGTTCAAGAAGCGCTCAGCCAGGCGGCTGACCAACGCAGCGGGCGGTTGATCGGCCACGAAGGCTTGCGCCAGCTTGTAGGCGATGTGGCGTGCCGTGGCCGGGTGGGCCGCCAAGACGTCCAGCGCCCGCTCGCCTTCAGCCTGACCGGCCGGCTCGATCGTGTGCCCCATCCAATGCTTGACGCCGTTGTCGTGTCGGCTGGGGTCGAACACAAACAGCGGCCCCGAACGCCCCAGGCGCGCCGAGCGGCCGTCGATCGTCCAGCCGGTGAGCATGCGCGCCAGTTCCGTCACATCTTGCTGCGTGTAGCCGCCGTCTACCCCCAGGGTGTGCAGCTCCATCAACTCGCGTGCGTAGTTCTCGTTCAAGCCGCTCAAGCGCGCCGCATTCGGGTTGGCCATGGCCTGCAAGGCCGGTGCGCGGTAACCGGGCTTCACGCTCTGCGCGTTGTCCAAGTACAGCAGCATGGCCGGGTGCTTGGCCGTGGCGCCCAGCAGGTCCCGGAACCGGCCCAGCACATGGGGCCGAACGGCTTCGCGTTCATAGGCACCGGCCAACACCGATACGGGCCCCTTGCCAATGAACACATTGAAGTGGTTGAACCAGAACTCGACCAACACCTCCTGCAACTGGGCGGGGCTTTCAATGGCGCGGGCCAAGCGAGCCTGGGCCGCCTGCAGCACCACGGGGCGCACATATTCACGGCGGGCACGCGTTTGGGCCGCTTCGGCATTGCCCCCGTCGGCGCCGGCTGAACCCATGGTGGTGCCCATGGCACCGTCCATGGTGTTGGGGCCACCGGCCTCAGACGCCCGAGGCGGTGCCGCGCTGGTGGCCGCTTGAACCACCCGCCGAAAACGTCCCAGCAGTTCGGCCTGGCTCAACTCCAGCGTGTCCAGGCCCTGCAGCCGACTGGCCAGCGCGGTGGGCATATTGAGCCTTTGCGGCTCCAGTTGTTCAAGCAGGAAGTTGTCGAGCCAGGCTTGCGCGCCTTGGGCCTGCAAGGCCTGAATGTCAGCAGGCCTGGGCCCGTAGGCCAGTCGGTTGAGCGCGTGCAGCGCACGTGACGTTTCGCTTGAAGCATCGGTGCTGCGTGCCCACACCCGGTTCGGTCCCAATCCACAGGCCGCGCCGGTGCCCAGGAGCAGCCCGCCGGCCAGTCTTCGTCTGGAGATCATCTGTCGGCTCCCGCTAGGGTGATGCGCCATGGTACGCCGCGGCGCTGCACCGCATGCCGGCGTCACGCGGCTGAATTGCAAACTTTTGTTTCTGATCGCCGCTTGGTCCTTCGCCCCGGGTCCTTGGCAATTGGCCGTTTGTGCTGGGTCCCTTGTCGCCCATGCAATGCAGCCTCAACACAATTGGAATGGCGCGATGGCAGCCCCAGGCATACGGTGGCGACTCCCGCAAAAACATGGAGAGTGAGGAGATGTTTGCAACTTGGAAACGCGCCCTGATGATGGGCCTGTTGGCCTTCGGTCTGGCCTTCCAGGCTGGATGTGCCGACAAGAAGGCTTCTGTGCAAGAGGCCAACAAGCAGCTGTGCCGTGACTACTTCCAGGCCTTCCTGAAAGGTGACACGGAGTGGATGAAGAAGCACATTGCCGCTGGTTTTGTCCGGCACGACCCCGGTTTGGGCTTTGAGGTCAAAGGCCCCGAAGGGGTGAAGAAGCTGCATGACGTGCTCATGCCAGCCTTCCCCGACATGAAGCTGCCCCTGCTGGACTTTGTGGCCGAGGGCGACAAGGTCTTGGTGCGGCTGAAGGTGCAGGCGACCCACACCGGCGCTTTGGGCGATATGGCGGCCACAGGCAAGAAGATCGACATCGATGTGCTGGATCTCTTCCAGTTCAAAGATGGCGTGCTCATTGAGCACTGGGCCCTGTTGGACAACCTGGGCATGCTCAAGCAGCTCGGCGCCATTCCGCAATAAGCGATCTGCAATAAGCGGTCTGCAATTAGCGATCCGCAGCAAGCGGTTCGCGGCATACGGGGTCCGCCATGAGCGGCCTCCTGCGGTTTCGATCGGTTTGCACCGACTTCGAAACCCGGCCATCGCAGCAGCAGGGCCCCGATGAGGGTCCTGTTGCTGCGCTTGGCTGTGCTACCCCTGCGAGCGCTGCAGCAGGCTGAAGTGCTCCACCTTGGGTGCTTCAGCGAAGTAGGGTCCCACGATGGCCCGCCACTGCGGGAACAGCGGGCCTTCGCGGAAGTGCACCGTGTGGTCTTCCAAGGTTTCCCAGAAGATCATCAGCAGGTAGCGCTCTGGGCTTTCCAGGCCCTTGTTGACCTTGTAGCCCCGAAAGCCGCGGGCCTGCGAGATGACGGTGTTCACCCCCCGCACAATGGCTTCGTCGAATTCGGCCTGGCGGCCGGGCTGGATGCGGATGTCGGCGAGTTCAAGGATCATGGTGACGTTCCTGGTGCTTATGCCGCGCCGTGGGCCTTGAACCAGGCCAGGCAGCGTGTCCAGCCGTCGTCAGCCGCCTCTTTGCGGTAGGTGGGGCGGTAGTCGGCATGGAAGGCGTGCGGGGCATCGGGGTACACCACGAATTCGCTGCGCTTGGCCGCGGCACTGCCCTGTTGCTGCAGCGCTGTTTTCATCTGCTCCACGGTGCTCAGTGGAATGCCATCGTCCTTGCCGCCGTACAGGCCCAGCACCGGCGCCTGCAACCGGCCCACCTGGTCGATCGGGTGGCTGGGCCACACCGGGTTTGGAGCCCCCACCAGGCGGCCGTACCACGCCACACCGGCCTTCAGGCGTGGCTGGTGCGCGGCATACAGCCAGGTGATGCGGCCGCCCCAGCAAAAGCCGGTCACCGCCGCGCGAGACACATCGGATCCTTGTGTTTGGGCCCAGGCCAAACACGCGTCCAGGTCGGCCATCACCTGCGCATCGGGCGTCTTCATGATGATCTCGGCGATCAGCTTGGCAATCTCGCCATACGAGGTGGGGTCGCCCGCGCGCGCGAACAATTCAGGCGCAATCGCGCAGTAGCCGGCCCGTGCAAAGCGGTTGGCCACATCGGCGATGTGCTCATGAACGCCAAAGATCTCGCTGACCACCAACACCACCGGCGCGTTGCGCGCACCTGCCGGCATCGCGCGGTAGGCCGGCAGCTTGAAGCCGCCGGAGTCGATGGTGACCTCGCCCACGGTCAGCCCGGCGGTTGGGGTCTTGATGGCGGTTTGCGCCACCACCGGGCCTGCGGCGGCGGCGATGCCGACCCCCAGGGCCCCACGGGTGAAGCGGCGGCGGTCTAGGCCGCCAGGCGGAACAAGGCTGTCGAAATCGGCTTGGGACATGGTTGTGCACACCGGTTGAAAAGGTGTGTTGATGGTAGCCAAGCGCGCAAGCGGGTGCGGATGGTCGTCGAGTGACCCGGCGGGTCGCCTTGGCTTAGGCGCTCAGGCGCTGGCGTACCGCAGCGGCCAGTGCACGGCCTTCTTGTGCGACGAGTTCGGCAGGCTCGGCGGGCATCGGCTGCCAGTTGCCCGGTGGCGGTCGCAGCCACAGGATCGACCGCTGCTCGTCAATCGATTTCTTGGCCAGTGCCGAGCTCCACGGGGGCAGCAAACGGGTGATGACCAAGTCGGGAACCAGGGGCTCAGCCGCCTGCAGGTGGGTTGTGGCGGCGTCTATGAGCCACCCTTGGCAGCTGCACACCACGTGGCCATTCCATTTCCCCGGTTGCTCCTGGTCGGTGAAACCCACCACGAAGTTGCCCTGTGGATAACCGTACAGCACCTGGCATTCAAGGAGGCCGGCGGTGAACCCCAGCGCCTTCAGCGCGTGGGCGGTGACCTGTGCCGTGAGTGCGCAATAGGTCTTGTGTTCGCTGGGGACCGTTTGATAATACGTTGCGCCCAGTGCAGCGAGGGTGGCTTCAATCGATGTGTTCAGGTTCAACGTCATGCCGCAAACATCTGCGTTTTCCCGTCAATATAGTATAAAAATAGCTTATAAGTCAAAATGACCAATAAATCCGGCATTAACGCGACGCTGTACGCGCTCATGAACCTGCTGGACGCCGCCGAAAGCCAGACGGGCTTGGCGGCGCTAGACGAGGTGAGCAAGGCGATCGTGCGTGCCCTTTTTGAGCGCCAGGCTACCGGGGTATCCACTTGCATCACCGACGTGTCGTCTCAGTGCGGCATTGATGCCGCGCCGGCCACGCTGCTGCGCCGACTGCGGTCGCTGCAGCACACCGGTTGGCTGCGCGTCGTTCCGTCGACCCTGCACCATCGGCGTCAGGAAGTCCTGCTCACGCCCTTGGCCTTGCGCGAGATCCAGCGGGCTTCGGACCACGCAGAAAAGGCGTTGTCCAAGATTCGACCGGCCATGCCATGATCCAAACGCTATTCAAATCCGAGGACTGGAAGTCCAGCCTGCTCATCACGGTGGTGATTGCCTGCTGTTATGCCGGCGCAATCCAGCTCAACAACCTCGTGCTCTTCAATTGGCTTGAGTTCGACCGTGGGCGTTTCTTGGTGTTTGTGCCTGCCGGCCTGAAGTTCTTGCTGCTGATGTGCCTGCGCGGGGCGGCCGTACCCGGCCTCATCTTGGGCATTACGGTGGCGTGCCGCGGCATGTTCCCGGAGCTCTCCTTGGTGGGGTGCTTGGCCATGGGCCTGGGCCTGACCCTCTCGGCGGTGTTGGCCATTGCCGGCGCTACCCGGCTGCTCAGGGTCTCCTTCCCTTGGACGCAGATTCACAAGGGGCAACTGTTGGCCCTGTTGGCCGTCATGGCCTTGGCCGATGCCTTGGCCTCTCAGTGGCTGCTCACCGCTTTACAGCTGGACACGGCTGAAGGCTTTCTGCGTGAAGTGGGGCAGGGTGCGCTGGGTCGCATGATGGGTTCCATCCTGGTGCTGGCAGCCTTTGTGTGGCTGCGTCGAGGGGCGCAGCCGAACTTGTCCTGAGCGGCTTGCGCCCTGCATCTGCAGGAAGGGGGCCTCGTCGAGTTTGGCGACCAGCCCGCTGGGTGGGCACCTCATGTCATCGCGAACTGCAACACGCCGGTCTCGCGCAGCTGGGCGATCTGGCACCAATCGGGCGCGAAACGGACACGGGTCTGCGGGGTCTGGCTGAACGGGTGGTTGACCATGCCCCGGTCCAAGTCGCTCATCTCGATCTAGGGTTTCATGGTTCCAATCTCTGCGCTCCAGGTCCACGACGAACTGCTCGGGATAGCCCGAGGGATTGCAGGGCTGTTTCTCGCGAGACCACGGGGTTAGCCACCTGCTGGAAGCGGCTGAAGAATCCCTTGGCGCCGGCGGTGGCCTTGACCTCCACCTGCTGGTCTGCACGCGTGCCTTCGGCAATCCGCCGATAGGCGTCGACAGAGGCAAAAACGTCACTGGCGGCTGCCGTTGTGGGAGTGAAGCGATCTGTCATCGGTCTACTTGTCGGAATTGGAGGCTTGATCCGAAGGGCCTGCAGTGGATTTCAAGATTCCCCTTTTCGGCGCCTCACCATCCGCCACAGGGGTCGGTGTGGGTCGGTTTGGCGGGTCTTGCGGACGAGAGGCTTCGACCCGGCCAGCGTCGATGTCGTCGTCGTAGCCATGGGTGTAGTCTCTGCCTGACTTTTGCATGGTTCTAGACGGGGTGGCCTCAGGGTCAATGGTGAGTGAGCGGTTCGGTCCCCGCTCAAATCGGTTTGGAAAGGCCTCCTTCTCAAGCTGATTGACTTCCTGGGCATTTCGCAGGGTCGCTTGGTTGGTCGCCGCTGTGCGCGAGCTCCATGAGTGCTTTGACTTCGGGGCTGGTTCGGCCGCGTCTTTTCGCTGCCGCGCCACATCCAGGTTGCCGTTGGAGCCCACCAGGTCGTTCAACAATTCAGTCAGGCCCCGCATGGCCCCGCTGAAGTCTTGAACTTCGCTGCCACGATCGATCAGCTTTTGGCTCACGGCAAGCCCCCAAGGATTGCGCTCGGAGGGGCTGTAGACGATTTCCTTGTCCTGCGGATTTTTTGAAGCTTCTGCTTTCCAGTTGGGTGTGCCCTTATCGGTCAACACCTGCCAGACATGGTTCGGAACCTGTTGTGCTGCTTCTACGGCTTTTGTCATCACGGCAACTCCTTTGCATCCAAAAAGCGCTCCCTCAGGCCCTCGGCAACATCGGCCTTCAAGAAGTACTCCAGCACATTCAAGGGGCCAAGATACGCATGCTGGAGTGTCTGAAAGGTATTGAGAAGAAGTTTGGCCTCTTCCGAGCCGGGATCGACATCGGTGGTCCAGTTGTTGGCCTCCAATACTTCACCCCGGCTGAGCCTCTCAAAGGTGGGGATGGCAATCGCTGTGATGTCTTCGGTGCGGTTGATATCGCTGCGAACTTGCGCAAGCAATGCGCTCTTTTCTTCAAAGCTCAGTGCGGGCGGGTTGCCGGTGAGGTAGGCGCGAAGCGACTGTGCCGGAAGTTGCAGACCCGGCACATGGGCCGTTCTGTGGACAACCCGTATTCCGTTTCTGGCCATTCTGGCTTCCGAAAAGCTTTGCGCTCCATAGAACCGCTCAGCCGCACCTTCAAGGCTTGCAATGGCTTCCTGACGACTAAGGACCGCAGTCAGTTTGTCTTTTTCCTGATCCGCCATTCCCAGGGTGCTGTCGACAAACTCGTTGGCCCGGTGAATGTCGTTTGCAGTGAGTGCTTTACGGCCATTGAGCTGGTCGGCAAGAAGTCTCTTCAGGCTCTCGACAATCTGAGCGGTGTCCTCGCCGTACTGGGCGATGACTTCGGGATTCGCACCGCTCAGCGTGCTGGTTTTGGCACTCACTTTTTCTTGGAGGGCGGCAATGAAGGCGTGTGCTGTTTCGGTTCGCTGATTGCGGGCTGTATCGCTTTGGAAAACACTGACCAGCCAGGAGCGGAATGATCCGCGGTTCTGGGCCCTGGTCTGGTGGGCTGGGCCATCAACGTAGATTTCGCTGGTGGTGCGATTTGCCGCCACACGCAGGAATTGATTCAAGTTCACGGGCATGGATGCTCCTTGGGGATCAGGTCAATGAGAAGGACAAGACACCCTGTTCGCGCAGCTGGGCGATCTGGCCCCAATCGGGCTCGAAACGGACACGCGTCTGCGGGGTCTGGCTGAACG
>RGEP01000067.1 GCA_009918225.1 Betaproteobacteria bacterium
TGTAAGCCTCATCGTTCATGCAGTTCAGCGCAGCGCCTGAGCCATGTTCTTGGTGGTTTCGTTGAACGCTTTGATGAGTGACGAGATGGCCTCGACGTTGTTCTGCAGCTGCGCGGTCAAGGCCTGCAGTTTGCTCTGCGCCAGGTCGCCATCGCGGATCTTGTTGCTGATGAGCGTGTTCAACAAGCCCTTGATGTCGGCCCGCGCGGAGGCGTTTATTGCGGTGCCTGATGTGGTGTCCAGCGAAAACTGGTTGTCGGTGTAACCGGTGCTGCCCGAGTAGGCGCCCGACGTACCAAAAGCTCCGGTGCCACTGCGCCACTGGTCCAGGTTGACCGCCATGAAGCGCGTGTCTTCATAGCCGTCGGCCAAGATCTGGAGTACCCAACTGCGCTGGGTTCCTGCTGTGAGGAGGTTGAATCCCAACGTGGTGGGGTTGGAGAAATCAACGGTGAGCGTCGTGGGGATGATCCCACCGATGTTTCCTGAGACCTTTGTCATGGAGTCATAAGTGAGCTTGGCCGAGTCAATATCGAGCTTGCGCAGCCAAGCCAGCGTGTCAGAGCTTGCACCGGCGTAGTTCACCTGGAAGTCTGTACCGGCGAGCTTGGTGAGAAATTGTTCGGTGGTGTCTTCTGACAACGACTTGATCATGGCCGTAGAGCATGTGATGGCGGCTTCTGCCTGGGCGATGTAGGTGGTGTAAGCCGTGATCTTGCTGTTGACGCTTGTGATTTCGGAGCTGAAGTTGTACGTGGCGCCGTTGTAGGTTGTGTAGACCGTCTTGCGCTGGTTCGCTTCGGCCAGCCTGGCCTGGAAAAACTCTTTGACGGTCTGTGCACGGGTCTTGAGTGTCTCGACCCAGGGTTTGAGGGTGGAAAGCGCGATGCCGGTGGCTGCGATGTCACGCGTTGAGTACTTTCCTCCGGTCAATTCTGAAATCAGATCGTCCGAGCCGAGTTGCCGTTGTAAGGGGTCGATCTGGCGGAACATGGCCAGTCGAATCTCCGCATCGGTGCCCGAGGCACTGTCAATCGACTCCACGACTGAACGGGCTGCCGAGATCAGGTTGTTGCGCTGGCTCATCTCGTTCATGAGCGTCTTGTATTCGTCGCTGAGCTTGTCGTGAAGCAGGAAGCGGCTGACCACCGCCACATCCACAGCCCTTGTTCGTACTCCGTTGATGTAGAAGGCGCCAGCCCTGTCCACGTAGACGTCGGCGCCGTTGGTGAGATCTTGGCGCAGCTCGCCCTCGGTGCGGATGATCTGTGGTGTCAGCCGAACGTCGGCCGAATCGAGGTTGATGACCTTGGCAATCTTTTCCGCCAACCGCTCGACAAGTGCCCGCTCTGCGGGGGACGCCGCCGCTGGCCTGCTCAGGGTGCCCCCTATCTCCGGGAAGGCTCGTGCGATAGCGGCCACCAGACGATTGCGCGCCGCATCATCAAATCGTGTCCAATCCACGTCGCCCTGAAGGCTGCTGAAGATATCAAAGGCTGGCGGGTCGACCGGGATCGTTTTGAGGAACTGCTGAAGCAAGTCCAAAAGCGTGCTGCGGTTAGAGGCCACATTCAGCGGCTTTTGTGCATAGAAAGGGTTGTTGGGCCAAACAGCATCGCCAAACCGGAACTGTCCGCGAGTGGCCACAGCCAGCACATCGGTGACGGTGCCGTTCATGGTGATGCCTTGATGCGGCAGAGGCCGCGACTGCAGACCCTGCAGCAGGATGGAAATGGCCGTGCACTTGCTTGCGTCGCTCTCGCCGGGCTGGGCCTCGATGGCCTGCAGCCGGGCGATCAACTCCTGCAGAAGCCCACGAGTCTGCGCATGGGCCATGGCGTTGGTCTCCAGCACCGCACGCAGGTGGCGAAGGTTGTCGCCATCGCCTGTGGTGTCGTCCAGTGGTCGCGTACGGGCATTGAGCAGCCGGTTGGCGTCGTCGTCAGTGAACACGCCTTGCGTCAACTGCGAAAGCACGTCACCTGAGGCCTGGCCGTTTGCCTTAAGGTCTGCAATCTTTTGCTTGATGGCGTCAGCTACGGAGCCCGATGCGGTGGTGTAGGGCGCAATCAGGGCGTATAGAGCCGCATTGGCCACCTGATTCACGCTGGGCAGGCTGCTGGATTGGGTGTAAGCGCTGTTCACTTGTCGCCGGAAATCGCTCAGTTGATAGCGCACCCCGCTTCCCGGTGGATATTCGAACAAGGCTTGACCACCTTGGGGGGGCAGGTCCTGCGCCCGCACCTCCTGCAGAGCTTGGGCTACCTGATACCAGGGCACCAGATTGGCGGTGATCGACGGCACCACACGCTCCCGTGCCATGAGGCGCTCGGACAATTCTGTCCAAGCGAATGCGGGCTGAGCACTGATGACCCGGCTGTTCAATGCTGCGATGGCGTTGGTCACCGCGGTCGCGAAGGTGGTGAACACGGCGCTGGCACCCTGGTCGCCCACTCCCGCATCCGAGAAGTCCTGGGCGCCAGGGTACCGGCCGCCAACCCAGAACACGATCGATACGGTACTGGGATAGGGCCCGACGGCGGCATCGCGATTGCCCGCGGCATTGAGCCACTCGGGCGACATGTCAAAGGTGTGCAGCCAGTCCAGCAAGTCAAAGCCCGCGCTGCTAGGGTTGGCCGTGGTGGGGGTGCTGGAATTGCCCGTGAGCACTGGTGCGCCCGCCACATCCGGCACGGTACCAGCCCAATCGACCACGGTGTTGGACAGCCGGGTTTTTTCGGCTGCGATGGCTGCTGCGATGGGTGTTCCAGCGTTCAGAGCAGCCAGCAGGCTGGTCGCAGATTCCAGGGCCTTGGCAAACGGAACCCGTATGCTGTTCTTGACGCTGTTGATGAACGGCGTGGCAGCGTTTTGGATGAAGGCGGGGTCTGTGGAGTAAGCCTGCATCTGGGCAAT
Organism: Betaproteobacteria bacterium; assembly: GCA_009918225.1. Classification (GTDB taxonomy): domain Bacteria; phylum Pseudomonadota; class Gammaproteobacteria; order Burkholderiales; family Burkholderiaceae_C; genus RFTU01. The sequence continues at coordinate 2,917 of RGEP01000067.1, forward strand.
GGAGGCGTCGGCATCGGCGATGACGGTTTGGATCCGTGTGCGCAGCGTCTGCAGCCATTCGCGAGGCCCAGTCCAGGCCATGGGTGGATCGACCAGTGCCAGCACATTCGATACCGTGGATGCGCTAACCGGCAGCGCTTGGCCATCGGCTTGGGCCTGGTCAACGACAGCCTGCAGACGATCCTTCCAGGGGCGCCATTCGCTGGCCGCCACTCGGGCGTTCAGGTCACGCTGCTTCCACTCATCGGCCAGGGCCTGAAAGCCGTTGAGGATTGACCTCTGGCCGATATCGGAATGACGGATGCTCTCAAACTGGTCAAGTGATAGCGTGGAGGAGGCGTCAAGCGCCGCCACGCCAGCGGGCAGGGCTAACGGTGTGGCCGTGACCCGATCAGGCATGGCGGCGCGAGCGATGTCGAGCAGGCGGTTTAAGCCACGCGCGTTGACGGCCCCCGTGACCAGGATGCCCATGCGTTGAAGCATCGCGGCCAAGGCCGGCGAGCCTGCCAGCAGATTGTTGAAGGTCAGTGTCTTGGCACCGCCAGGCGTTGCAGCAAAGAGGGTGGACGATGCACTGAAGAAACCGCCGGCATCCAAGGCGCCGGCTGTGAGCTCGCTCACGCGGTTGACCAGGGAGGCCACCGGTCCACGCAAGGCAGCAGGAATCACCAGCTCTTGTGTGTCCGCCCGCACGATCGTGTCGCGCAGGGATTGGGCGCTTCCCACCGTAGCAGCAGCCGTGGCACCACTGTAAGGGTTGGCCGCTTTGAAGCCCAGCGCGTCATTGAGCAGTTGAACGACACCGCCCACACGTGCCACCGTCCAGGGACCTGAAGCCGGTGCGAAGCCCGTCATCAAGTTGAAGCCCAGCGCGGCTTGCCCGCGCGCAGCCAGTTGTCGCAGCGAAATCTTGGGGGCACCGTCTGCACCGCCTTGCACGGTCCGCAGCGCGCGTGAAGCCCATCCCGCAGGGTCGGCGAACAAGGCTGCGTCTGGGTCTATGGTGGTGGCGGCGGCGGGTGCTGGACTTATGCTGGCCAGGGACTGGGCCAGCAGCGTGGCCAAGCCTTGGGCGCCCCGGACACGCCGAGGCGTGGCGTCGGCCGTCAGGGCGGACACATCCGGTCGAATCGAGCCGTCTGTGGCAACGATCGGGTTTTGCCAGGCGTTGACCAGCTCTGCACTGGTGAGGTCGGTTGCAGCCAGCTGCTGCTGCTGAGACTGCACGAGCAAGGGCTGGTCGGAGGCAAAGGCCCAGACTCCCATCATGGAGGCTACGTCCTGCGCCTTCAGGTCCAGCCCAGTAGACAGATCCTGCAGCTGCACCTGAATACTGGTGAGCGCCGAATTGATGTTGCTCAAGGCCGCGTTGATCTTGGCCTGTACGTCGGCCATGGCCGATGCACCATCCGCCGGCTGTGTGGTGGCCGTCGAAACCGCGCGCAGGGTCACCAAGCCCGACATCCCCAGGGCGGCCTGCGCGGCACTGCCCAACTCGATGGCCATCGCCCCCAGCCTTTGCTGCGTCGCGCGCCAAGTGGCGTTGGTGACATCACTTGACAGGGGGGCACAGGCCGCCAAAGCCGTCTGGAGGGCCTTCAGCTCACGACCTGCGTATTGCAGGGGTACCACGGTGGTGCCGTAGGCTGCAGCGGTGGTGGTTTGTGCAACGGAGACAGCCGGATTGACCGTGATGGCCGCCACGGTCACCAAGGGGTCCCGCGCCTTTTGCCAGGCCAGAAACTGGTTCAACGCTGATACGTTGACCAGGCTGAGCAAGGGGCCGGTCTGCAGGACTCCGATGGCCTCTAGACGGGGTGCGAGCTCGCTTCCGAACAGGCGCTGCGCATCGGCCAGCAAATCGGTAAAGGACTTGGTGGTGCCACCGCTGACAAAGCGCGCTTGGGTGGCGTTGGTCAGCAGGGGCATCGGACCGGTGGCTGTCAGTTGCTTGGCAAACCATGACAGCGCCCCATCCGAGATGGCATTGGAGGTCAGGGCAATGCTGCTGACTTTGCCGGCCACTTGCTCCAGTTGCCGCGCGATGGCGTCCAGATCCGTGTCGTAGGAGCCGCTGCGCGCAGCAAGAGCCGTGTAGCCGCTGCTGCGCCGCGCCAGCAGGTCCAGATCATTCAGGGACCACTTGATCCCGGACCCGGGCTGGATCGGGTCATCAAACACCTTGGCATCGGCCTCCAAGGCCACGCTGGCATACGTGCCCGCCGGCACGCTGCGCAGTGCTGCCGCCACGCGCAGCAGCACCGCAGCTCCGCCTCGGTACTGGATGCCTTCGATGATCAACGGCGCCCTTGCAGGGTCATCGAACGCGCCAGGGTTGATGCTGCTGTCGAGGCTGGCTGCCGTGGCCACGATGCGGCGCAGGTCGTCGTAGCGCAGGCCCAGGTCGGCCAGTTGGGGCATCACCGCCAGCAGCCGTTGCGCCAGCGTGGTGGTCTTTCCACCCAGCAAGGTCCCCAGGCTGGTCGGAAGGCCTTGCCCATCGAAGAACAGGGCTTCATCCCAGCCGATGCGCTCACCAAAAGCCAAGCGTTGCAGCACGCCCTCATCCAGCATCCCGGACTGCAGGGCCCTTGCTGTTGCGCTCAGCTGCTTCTGGGCCACCGCATCCAGCCCGCTCACGTTGGCCAGCCGCAGCGATGCGCCCGTCTGGTCCTTGAAGGTACGGCGGATTTCGGCCACTTCGCTGGCGATCGTAAGGCTTGTGCCGCCACGCCGAGCCGCTTGGCTGGCGAAGGCTTGCTGCTGCCCGGCGCTCAGCGTGTTGCTGACCTGCGCCAGGCTGGACAAGGGCTGTCCCAACACGTCGGCCGACAGGGCCGCCGCCCCCAGCATGGCCGTCTGCGCCGGGCCGGCCACCACGGGCTGCAGGCCGATGGGCGCTGGCTGCCCGGAGTTGCCCTGGGCTTGCCGCTGCACGTTGAAGTTCCACCAAAGCGCTAGCATGGCCGCCTTCAGCGACCATTCAGTGAACGGCTGGCCATCGCGGAAGCTGCCGAAGCCGGCGGCGAGCAAGGCCGATGGTTGCGCACTCGCTGCGGCCTCGATATAGGCCTGCGCTGCCGCAGCCGGTGTTGAGTGGAGCGTGCCGCCGGTGCCCATGAACCACTTCACCAGGTCCATTTGCCCAGAGGCACCAATGCTGTAGCCCGGGCCGAGGTAATCGGCCGCCAGGCGCTGCGACAACTGCGCCAGCGTCATGCGGGTGCCCGAGCCTGGTGGGTATTCGAAGAGCGCAGCGGTGATGGGTTGGGACTGGATACTGGGGTTGCCGGCCAGAACTGTCACGCCGTCTGAGGACAGTTGCGTGGGCAATGGCCCGGTCCATCCGAGCAGCGTGGGAGTCGCGCCTATGAACGACTCGTTGAGCCGATTCAGTGGCAGATCAAAGATGAACCCGAAATTACGAAATCGGAGCCAAGAATCCGAGTTGATGTCGATGGACAGGATTCCCGCCAAATCCGCAGGCTGTACGGCGCTGTTGACGGTGAATTTCGCCTTGATACCCGTTCCGGTGGCGTCCAGCTTGGACCAAACTCCCTGAGTCCAGAAGTCAGCCCCTTGGCTCAGGGGAGTCGCAACGCTGCCGTTCCAATTCACTTGGATGCCGTCCCCACCGGGAGAGTCGTTCTGCACCGCGTACCAAAAACCAGAGGTGTCCTTCCAATACACCGAGTTGGTCGCCGTACGCAGCGCCTGGGAGTCAGGCCATGGCGCCGACAGCGTGACCTCCACCCGGTACGTTCGTCCCGGCGTCAAGCTTTGCACCTGGACTCCCAGGCTATCGTCGTAGTACTTGATGCTCGCCACGCGCGGCGCCTGGAAGGTGCCCACGACCTGCGGCGGAACGGCGCTCAGGGCTGATGCCCCGGCCGCAATCAAGGCCGCATCCACCGCCGCCAGATCGGTATAGCTGGAATACCCCAGCGCCCCGTCCACCAAGCCCAGACTCTCGCCCTGGCGCTGCGGATTGATGCCGAATGCTGTGGCCATGGCGCCAGGCAGCGCGGTGCCGAGTTTCGTGGCCGCGAGGCTGGCTGTGTTGTAGGACGCCAGGTCCACTGTTGGGGTGCCGGTCGCGTCTTGATAGGCGGCTGACCATACGCTGCTCAGCGGCGCGACCGACCCAGCGGAGCCCAGCGCTTGGATGACCTCGTTAAGGTAGGCCTGCTGCGCGGTGATGGTCCGTCCGCCTGCGTCGACAAAGGACAGCGGGGTGAAAGCTGCCGGGCCGGTGAGGTTCAGGGTGCGGTTGAGCTCGCTCAGGTACGCGTTGAGGTCCGCCACGCTTAGACGGTCAGGTGCGGGCGTGCCCAGGTAGGCGAAGGGGTTGAAGCCCGAGGGCGCTGCAGTTTTGAGGTCGTTGAGCGAAAGACGGCGTGCTGAGTCGAAGGGGTCTGTGAAGACCGCTTCGCCCCAGCCGATGCCCGCGCGCTGGGGCTTCAGGCTGGCAATGGCGGTGGCCGCGTAGACCATGAAGGCGGTATCGCCGGTGTAACGCGTGCCCGCATGGTCGATGCCCTCGGGCCGCGCTGGCAGGTCGGCCAGGTCGTTTGCGCGAGAGGGCAGGGCTTCGCGCGCTGCGGCCAGCAGCACGTTCACATCGTCCAGGTGCACGGCGTTGCCCTGGAACAGATCGGGCAAGCGTGCGGCGAAGTCCACTCCCAGGGCGGCACCAGCGCGCTGGACCAGCGTGGCCAGGCTCACCGTCTGGCCCGGAATCGCCAGGGTACTGGTGGTGCTCAGCGCAAGACCGTTGTTCAAGGCGTCGCTCATGAACAGCAGCGCGCGCCGGTCACTCGATCCTGCCAGGCCGTCTAGCCATGAAGACACCACCCGCTTCAACTGGCTGGCCAGATCGAATAGGGCCTGCCGCTGTGCATCGGTCATCAGGTCCGCCAACAGCAGGTCTGCGGATGCGCCGTCGACCGTGGTCGTCGGGCTCACCGATGGCGTTACCTCGCGGTACGTCATGGTGGACAGCGAAAACCGGTCTGCGTATTCGGTGTTGAGGCGCCGCAGCAGCGCATTCAGGTCCGCTAACGAGTAGCCGGTGACGCCCAGGTCGCTGGAGTACTCGATGATGGGGTCTACCCCGAACTTGTAGTGCAGCGCATCCGCGATTTCGGTCAGTGAGGCTCGGTTGGCGGAGCCGGGCGGAAACTCGAAGGCTGCGTCTGATCGGGCAATCCGTTGCTGCCCAGCCGCACCGAAGAAGCCGCCGTCCACGCTGCGGATCGCCTGCCCGAAGAGGTAGGCGGCCGCGGCCACGCCCGTCAGGGTGACGCCTGGCAGGTTCGAAGCCACCGTTGTGTTGCCTGTGGCGGACTCCCAGTTTCTGATGGGAACCTTCGTGGACAGGGCGATGGTGGTCATGGCTGGTGTTTCGATTGGGGCGCACAGCCCTTCGGGTAGGCGGGGCTGCGGATCATTCTTTCGTCTATGCTTGGTCGCTCGTCGTCTAGGCCTCAGCAGATCGGCGCGCAGAAACCGGGGGCTTGTGGAGGCGTTCTGGAATCCAGACGTTGGAGCACCTTACCCTCGGCACTTGCTGCGGCCAACTGTTAAGCGGCCATTGGTTTACAGGATCCTTGCCGCCCCTTGTGGCCTGTCTCGCAGACATGGAAATATATACTAAAGTAGTA
>RGEP01000068.1 GCA_009918225.1 Betaproteobacteria bacterium
TTTGAGCAGGTGCACCCGAAAGCCGACCTGGTCCAAAAACCAGGCCAGGGTGCCGCTGCGTTGGCCGCCACGCCAGCAGTACACCAGGGGCTGCCAGTCCCGGGGCAGGCTGGCGCTGTGGGCATCGAGCAGGTCGGCGATGCGCCGCGCCACCATCGCCGCGCCCCGCTTGCGGGCGTCGAATGCCGAGATTTGCTTGTACTCGGTACCCACCAGGCGCCGCTCGTCGTCGTCCAACACGGGCCAGCTTTTCGCGCCTGGCCATCGGTCCAGCGCAAACTCGGCGGGCGACCGGGCGTCCAGCACAGCGTCCCAGCGGGTTTGCGGGTCCAGGGCCTCGCGGACCGAAATCACACGAACGGCCATGGATTTATGCGGCCACGGCGGGGCGCGCTGCCCCCGCCGCGTCGAGCAACTCGCTTTCGATTTGCAACTGGGTGCGGGCGTGCCGCAGCGCCTCACCCGTGACCACAAAGGTGTCTTCCACCCGCTCGCCAAGCGTGATGACCTTGGCCAGTTCCAAGTTGATGCGGTGCTGCGCCAGCACCCGCGCAATCGAATACAGCAGCCCGGCCCGGTCGCTGGTGCTCACCGACAGCAGGTAGCGCTGGCCGCGATCATCCGGGCGCAGCGACACCCGAGGGGTGATGGGAAAGCTGCGCACGCGGCGCGACAAGCGGCCTTGCGCTGGCGCAGGCAGCGGCTCGTCGGACGAGACCGCTGAGGCCAATTGGTGTTCCACCAGGGCGATCAGGTCACGGTGGGCGCTGGCCACATCGGTGCGGTGCCCCGCATGCGCCTGCACCACTTCGAAGGTGTCCAGTGCATAGCCCTGGCGCGTGGTGTGCACCTTGGCGTCCAGGATGTTGAAGCCCGCATTGTCAAAGTAGCCGCAGATGCGAGCAAACAGGTCGGCCCGGTCAGGGCTGTAGACCAGGACCTGCAGGCCTTCTCCCACCGAAGATGCTCTGGCGTTGACCACGGGCGTTTCGGTGTGCAAGTGGCGCCACAGCGCGCGTGCGTGCCAAGCGAGGTCGGCGGCCTCGTGGCGTGCGAAGTAGCTCACCTCGACCGTATCCCACAGGGGTTTTTCGGTACCGGGCAGCTGCGAGGCCAAGGCCAAGAGGCTGCGGGCCTCGGCCTTGCGCGACTCGACTTCAGCCAGGGCGCCCGGCGGCTCCCCGCCCAAAGCCCGTCGGGTGGCGCGGAACAGGTCTTCCAGCAGCTTGCCCTTCCAGCCGTTCCACACCTTGGGACTGGTGCCGCGGATGTCGGCCACGGTCAGCAGGTACAGGGCCGTGAGGCTGCGCACATCCTTGACCGTTTTGGCAAAGGCTTGGATCACCTCGGGGTCCGACAGGTCTTCCTTTTGCGCGATGCGGCTCATGGTCAGGTGCTCGCGCACCAGGAAATCAATCAGCCGGGTGTCCTCGGCGCTGATGCCATGGTCGCGGCAAAAGCGGCGCACCTCGGTGGAGCCGAGTTGGGAGTGGTCGCCTCCGCGGCCCTTGGCCACATCGTGGAAGAGCGCAGCCACCACCAAGACCCAAGACCGGTCAAAGCCTGCAGCCAAGTTGGAGCAAAAGCTGTATTCATGGGCGTGTTCGGGCACGAAGAAACGCCGCACATTGCGCACCACCATCAGAATGTGTTGGTCCACTGTGTAGACGTGGAACAGGTCATGCTGCATCTGTCCCACGATGCGCCGGAAGACCCACAGGGTGCGGCCCAAGACACTCGTTTGGTTCATCAGACGCAGGGTGTGCGTCTGCCCGCCGCCGGGGTACTGGAGGATGTCCAGGAACTGTTGGCGGTGTTCAGGCCGGCGCCGGAACGCCGCATCCATCAGGGTTCGGGCGTTGTACAGGGCGCGGCGCGTGCGCGCCGACAGGCCCTTGATGCCCAGCGTGCGTTGGTAAATGCTGAAGGTTTCCAGGATGGCCGATGGGCGCTCACGGTACAGGTCGTCTCGGGCCACCTCCAGCAAACCGCCGCGGTCCAGAAAGTCGGGGGTCAGCTCGCGCATGGGCACATCGCGTGAACCCGCGATGCGTTCCTGCACCTCTTGCATCACGATTTCGTTGAGCTGCACCACCGCCTTGGCCGCCCAGTAGTAACGCTTCATCAAGGCTTCGGATACGCGCTGTCCACGGGCCGGCTTCAAGCCCATGCGTTCGGCCAGTTGGGTCTGAAGGTCGAACACCAATCGGTCTTCTCGGCGATTGGCCACCACGTGCAGCCAGGCCCGGATGGTGGTCAGGGTGGCCTGGTTGCGCTCGATCTGGCGGGCTTCAAACCGCGTGATCACGCCATTGGTGGCCAGCTCGGCCCAGCTGCGGCCATAGCCGGCCGCACGGGCGACCCACATCAGCACCTGCAGGTCTCGCAGGCCACCCGGGCTTTCCTTGCAATTGGGCTCTAAGGAGTACGGCGTGTCTTCGTACTTTTGATGGCGCTGGTACATCTCCAGCGTCTTGGCGCGCAAAAACGCCCCAGGCTCCATCACGCGGGCGGTGGCTTCATGAAAGGCCTGCACCAGTTTGGCCGGCCCAAACACCCGGCGAGACTCCATCATGGCGGTCTGAATGGTCACATCCCGCTGGGCCTCCTGTGCGCACTGCTCGGGTGTGCGCACCGAGGACCCAATCTCCAGGCCGCAGTCCCAACAGGCGGTGATGTAGGCGCCGATGCGCTCCTGCACCGCGGCATCGCTTTCGAGTGCAGGGGGCACCAAGAGCAGCACATCCACATCCGAATGCGGAAACAGGGCCGCGCGTCCGTAGCCCCCAACGGCCACCAGGGCCACCTCAGCAGGCAGGTCTGTGAGCGCCGCCAGATCCTTCAGCGTGCGGTCGGTGACCTGGGCCAGACCGCGCAAGAGCGCCTGCGTGGCCGCCGCGCTTGGCCGCTTTTGGGCAAAGGCCTCGGTCAGGGCTTGCTTGTGGCTGCGATGAACCTGCCGCAGTTGGGCAACGCTGGCGCGGTTGGAGTCCAAGCCGGGCAGGGCGTTAGGCCGCCGATTGGATGAAGGATGGGGCCGGTGGTGACCCGGAGGACAGGGTCAGCACTTCGAATCCGGTTTCGGTCACCAGCACGGTGTGTTCCCACTGCGCCGACAAAGAACGGTCCTTGGTGACGATGGTCCAGCCGTCGCCCAGTTCTCGAATCTCGCGCCGGCCGGCGTTGATCATGGGTTCGATGGTGAAGGTCATGCCCGGCACCAGTTCTTCCAGCGTCCCGGGCCTGCCGTAATGCAGCACCTGCGGCTCTTCGTGAAACTTCTGGCCGATGCCGTGTCCGCAGAACTCCCGCACCACCGAAAATCCTTGGGCTTCTGCAAAGGATTGGATGGCGTGGCCGATGTCGCCCAAGCGTGCGCCGGGCTTGACTTTGGCTATCCCGCGCCACATGGCGTCGTAGGTGATGCCGCACAGCCGTTTGGCGGCGATGGAGCCTTCGCCCACCACAAACATGCGACTCGTGTCACCGTGCCAACCGTCCTTGATCACGGTGACGTCGATGTTGACGATGTCTCCATTCTTTAGGGGGCGTTCATTCGGAATGCCGTGGCAGATCTGGTGGTTGACCGAGGTGCAGATCGATTTGGGATAGGGGATGTAGCCCGGAGGCGTGTAGTTCAAGGGCGCCGGAATGGCCTGCTGCACCTGGGTGATGTAGTCGTGGGCGATTTGGTCCAGGCGCTCGGTGCTCACCCCGGGCTGCACGTGGGCGGTCAGCATGTCCAACACCTCGGAAGCCAGGCGGCCCGCGGTGCGCATGCCTTCTATGTCAGAAGGGGACTTGATCGAAAACGGCATTTCAGAATTATCCCACCGGGCCTGCCCAGGGGGTGGCCTCACCTAAACTAGCCGGACATGAGCGCCCCTTCCTCGCCTGTTTTCGCCGTTTACGGCGGTTCTGCCCACTCCGACTTCCGCTTACAGGCCCTGTTGCGCCAGGTGCAGGCCCAGGTGCCTCAGGTGCAGTCGGTCTCCAGCCGGCATGTCTACTGGGTCTGGGCCCAGGCGGGCTTGGGCCCAGCCGAGCAGGCCGCCGTGGCCAGCCTGCTCGAGGGCCGCCTGTCGGATGACGCCGCTTCTGAGGGCGGTGGGCAGGCGGGGTCAGACCACCGGGTGGTGGTGATGCCGCGATTGGGGACGGTGTCGCCGTGGGCCAGCAAGGCCACCGACATTGCCCACAACTGCGGTCTGCCGGTGCGGCGTATCGAGCGCGTGACCGAATACCGCTTGGGGCTGTCGCAGGGCCTCATGAAGGGCCTGGTTCAGCGCTTGGGCGGTGCGGGCTTGGCCCTGAGCCCACAAGAGCAGTCGGCCGTGGCCGCGGTGCTGCACGACCGCATGACCGAAAGCGTGGCCTTGGCGCTGTCCGATGCCCGCGCGCTGTTTGAAAGCCGACAAGCGGAGCCCTTGGCAACGGTGGACGTGCTGGGCGCGGGCCGTACGGCCTTGCAGCAGGCCAATGCGCAATGGGGCTTGGCCCTGTCGGACGACGAAATCGACTACCTGCTGCAGGCGTTTACCCAGTTGGGCCGCAACCCCAGCGATGTCGAGCTGATGATGTTTGCCCAGGCCAACAGCGAGCATTGCCGGCACAAGATCTTCAATGCCGAATTCACGATCGATGGACAGCGCCAGCCGCACTCGATGTTCGGGATGATCCGGCACACCGAACAGTGCAGCCCGCAGCACACGGTGGTGGCCTATCACGACAACGCGGCGGTGATGGAGGGCCACGATCTCGAGCGTTGGCAAGCCGACCCGCGGGCCGTTGGGGCCAAACCCTATGCCGCCCATCGCGAGACTGCCCACGTGCTGATGAAGGTGGAGACCCACAACCACCCCACGGCCATTTCACCGTTTCCCGGGGCCTCCACCGGCGCGGGTGGCGAGATTCGGGACGAAGGGGCCACCGGACGCGGTGCCCGGCCCAAGGCGGGCCTCACCGGCTTTTCGGTCTCCAACCTGCACCTGCCGGGCCTGAGCGAACCCTGGGAGCAGGGCTCCATCGGCAAGCCTGAGCACATCGCCAGCGCCTTGCAGATCATGACCGAGGGGCCGCTCGGTGGTGCGGCCTTTAACAATGAATTCGGCAGGCCCAATTTGGGTGGCTACTTCCGGGTTTACGAACAAACGGTCGATGGGGTGCGCCGCGGCTACCACAAGCCCATCATGATTGCGGGTGGCTTGGGCACGATACGCGCAGACCTGACCCACAAGATCGTGTTCCCCGCCGGCACGCTTCTGGTGCAGTTGGGCGGCCCAGGCATGCGCATCGGCATGGGCGGTGGTGCGGCGTCCTCGATGGCCGCAGGCACCAACACGGCGGCGCTCGACTTCGATTCGGTGCAACGGGGCAACCCTGAGATCCAACGCCGCGCACAAGAGGTGATCAACCAGTGTTGGGCGCTGGGTCCTGACAACCCTGTGCTGGCCATCCACGATGTGGGGGCAGGCGGCATCAGCAATGCCTTCCCGGAACTGGTGGACGGCGCGGGTCGAGGGGCCCGGTTCGACCTGCGCCAGGTGCCATTGGAAGAGACTGGCCTGGCTCCCAAGGAAGTCTGGTGCAACGAGAGCCAGGAGCGTTATGTGCTGGCGCTGGACCCAAAGCAGCACGAGACCTTCAAAGCCTTCTGCGAACGCGAGCGCTGCCCCTACGCGGTGGTGGGCGTGGCCACCGAAGAAGCGCACCTGGTGCTCGAAGACGGCCCGGGCGGGGCTCGGCCCATTGACATGCCCATGGACGTTCTCTTGGGCAAGCCGCCCAAGATGCACCGCGATGTCCGGTCGGTACAGCGCCAAGGCCAGGCACTTCCGCTCACCGGGCTTGCACTGGAAGACATGGCGCTGGCGGTGCTGCGGCACCCCACGGTGGCCAGCAAGCGCTTTTTGATCACCATCGGTGACCGCACCGTTGGGGGCTTGTCGCACCGCGACCAGATGGTTGGCCCCTGGCAGGTGCCGGTGGCCGACTGCGCGGTCACTCTGGCGGACTACGCTGGTTTCGCTGGCGAAGCCATGGCCATGGGCGAACGCTCGCCCTTGGCCTCGCTCGATGCGCCCGCTTCTGGCCGCATGGCCGTGGCCGAAGCCCTGACCAACCTTTTGGCCGCACCGGTGGAGCTTTCGCGCATCAAGCTCAGCTGCAACTGGATGGCCGCCTGTGGCGAGCCTGGCGAGGATGCGGCGCTCTATGAAACGGTTCGGGCCGTGGGCCTGGAGTTGTGCCCAGCCTTGGGCATTGGGGTGCCGGTCGGCAAGGACTCCTTGTCCATGCGCACGCGCTGGAGCGACGAAGACGAGACCCGGCAGGTGGTCGCGCCTGTGAGCCTGATTGTCTCGGCCTTTGCCACCGTGGGCGATGTGCGGGGCACGCTGACCCCTCAGCTGCGAACCGATGTGGGCGACACGACCTTGATCTTGGTTGACCTGGGCCAGGGGCGCAACCGCATGGGGGGGTCGATCTTGGCGCAGGCCTTGCAGGCCTTCGGCACCGAAGTGCCCGACCTCGACGACCCGCAGCTGATGAAAGCGCTCTACGCCGCAGTGGCCGAGCTTCGACGCGATGGATTGGTCCTGGCCTACCACGACCGCAGCGACGGCGGCCTGTGGGCTGCGGTGTGCGAGATGGCCTTTGCGGGCCACACCGGTGTCAGCCTGAACGTGGACATCCTGGTGACCGAGGGCGATGGCATTGGCGACAGCCGGGCTGAGTATGGAGACTCCAAGAATTGGGCTGCCCAGGTCTCGGAGCGCCGCAATGAACTGACCCTCAAGGCCCTGTTCAATGAGGAACTCGGCGTGGTGCTGCAGGTTCGCACCGAGCATCGCAACGAGGTCATGCAGCGCCTGCGCGCCCATGGGCTGTCCCGCCACAGCCACTTCATCGGCAAGCCCAACGACCGGGGCGTGGTGGAGGTTTGGCGCGACACCAAGACGGTGTTCAGCGCGCCTGTGCAAACCTTGCAGCAGGCCTGGGACGAGGTGAGCTGGCGCATCGCCCGTGAGCGGGACAACCCGCTGTGTGCCGATGCCGAGCATGCCGCCGCGGGTGACCCTGCCGAAGCGGGCTTGCAAGTGGCCTTGAGCTTTGACCCGACGGAGGATGTCGCCGCGCCGTTCTTGAACCTCAGCCGCCCACGCTTGGCCATCCTGCGCGAGCAGGGTGTCAACAGCCACCTGGAGATGGCCTATGCCATGGCGCAAGCGGGATTTGAGACCCACGATGTGCACATGACCGACCTTCAGAACGGGCGCGCACAACTGTCTGACTATGTGGGCTTCGTGGCCTGTGGCGGCTTCAGTTACGGCGACACCTTGGGGGCGGGCGAGGGCTGGGCGCGATCCATCCGCTTCAACCCGGCGATGAAGGCTGCTTTTGAGGCCTTCTTTTCGAGGCCCGACACCTGGGCCCTGGGCGTGTGCAACGGCTGCCAAATGATGGCCGCGCTGGCCCCGATGATCCCCGGCGCGCAGCATTGGCCGCGCTTCACACGCAACAAGAGCGAACAGTTCGAGGCGCGGTTGTCGCAGGTGGAAATCCTGGACAGCCCCAGCCTGCTGTTTCAGGGCATGGCCGGAAGCCGCTTGCCGGTGGCGGTGGCCCACGGTGAAGGCTACGCTGACTTCAGCCGCAGCGGTGATGCGCAGCGGGTGCACCGCGCCATGCGCTTTGTGGACGGGAAGGGCCAGGCCACCGAGCGCTACCCGCACAACCCCAACGGCAGCCCCGATGGCTTGACTGCGGTCACCACAGCAGATGGGCGCTACACCGTGCTGATGCCGCACCCTGAGCGCGTCTTCCGCCAGGTGCAGATGAGCTGGAGCGCTGGGGACCTGAGCGCGCCCAGCCCCTGGCGGCGGATGTTTGGCAACGCCCGGCGCTGGGTCGGCTGAGCACGCCGCGGGGTTGTCGGTGCTGGGGTAAGGTTTGCACATGCTCTTCTTGCTTTCACCTGCCAAATCCCTGGACTACGAGTCCCCCCTGCCCGCGGGCCTGGCCCGCAAGGCCACGGAGCCGGCCTTCCACGACCGAGCGGCCGAGCTCATCACGGTGCTCAAGCCCTTGACGGCCAAAAAGATTGCCGGGCTGATGGACCTGTCAGACAAGCTCGCCGACCTCAACGCGGCGCGTTATGCCGCCTGGTCACCCAAGGCCACGGCCGCCAACAGCCGCCCGGCGGTGCTGGCCTTCAATGGCGATGTCTACGATGGCCTTCAGGCGCAGGGCCTGTCGGCTGATGACCTGGCCTGGGCGCAGGACCATGTGGTGATCTTGTCTGGGCTGTATGGCGCGCTGCGCCCGCTGGACAAGCTGCAGCCGTATCGCCTGGAAATGGGCACGCGGCTGCCCAACCCCCGCGGGCCTGATCTGTATGCCTTTTGGGGTGAGGAGGTGGCGAACTACCTCAACCGTCGGCTGCCCACCCGGGCCCGTGCCGGCAGCGGGGAGCCCATCGTCGTCAACCTGGCCTCGCAGGAGTACTTCAAGGTGGTGGACCGCCACGCACTCAAGGCTCGCGTGGTGGAGTGCGTCTTTGAGGATTGGAAGGACGGTCG
>RGEP01000069.1 GCA_009918225.1 Betaproteobacteria bacterium
GGGCAGCTTGACCTTGATGACCGTGCTAAAGCCTGAACCACTTCCAGGCATGCAAATGAATTCCAGCGCCCCATCGAGTGCTGCCACGCGTTCAGCCATGCCGCGCAGACCCAGTGAGTCAGACTTTGCATGGTCAGTGGGGGCAATCCCGATTCCGTCATCCGCGACCTGAAGATCGATCCAGGCCTGGTTTGAACCGTCCAGCACGATGTGCACAAAGCTGGCCTGAGCATGTTTGACGACATTGGTGAGGCACTCTTGCGAGATGCGGAAGATGCAACTGGCCACCGCCGTCGGCAATGCTTTCAAGGCGGCTGTATCGCCAATCAGTTCCAGCTCAATTTGGAGCTGGGTCGTTTGGCGGTAACTGTCCACCAACTGCTCCAGCGCTTGTGCCGTGCCGAGTTGCTCGATCAGCAAGGGGCGAAGGTCCTTGACGATTCGATCCAATTCTTGAATCGAACCACGGGCCAGCTCACTGGCCTTGGAAGACAACTGCTTCAGAGCCTGAGGGGTCAACCCGTCGGAACGGCTGATCAGGTTCAGGTGCAAGCCCAGAGCAGCCAAGTCTTGCTGCAGGCTGTCGTGGATTTCCCGGGCAATGCGCAGGCGCTCGCCTTCTTGGGCGTCGATCCTCGCCAAAATCAGGCGTTGCATCTTTTCGCGCGCCGCTTCAATCTCTGCGACCAGCGTTGGTCCTTCTTGTCGCGGGCTTAAGTCCTTCCCTTCGCTGTTTTGAAGCCCCTGGCTGAGCCGGATGATGGAACGGTTCAAGCTGCCGGCCAGGCTGCGGGCTGCCCAGATGGCCCCTGCCACGGCTGCTGCGGCGCTGGTCAGGATGAGCGCCAGCACCAGCAGGCGGCTCTTGTAGAACGCCAGGAAGTCGACCTGGACCTGAACCTTCCATGGCGCTTGGGCCAGCGCAAGCTCGACACTGCGATGGCGCTCACCCCAGCCCGGTTCGTTGTTCGCTGGCAGGCCGTAGGGGGCGATCACTTGGCCCACGCTGTCCACCAGCCGGACCTGCCAGCCTGGCGGTGGTGGTTTTGCGGTCAGTGAACTGGTGAGTTGGGTAACCGGAATGAGCGCCATCGCGATCAAATCCGACCGCCCACTGGACAGGGGCACCGCAACACCCACCATCAGGTGCTGGAGCACCGCTCCTTTGACCATGTCGCCCACGGCCGGCTGCCCGGTGTCCACCGCATCAGACAGTGCCGACCGCCCCTTTGGTTTTGCCACAGGGGGCATCGGCTGGCCCAGGGGCTCGCGCGAGTGCAGCAGCGTTTGGCGATCGGCGTTGGCGAGCAGAACCGGCGCGTCAAAGGCAGAGTCGTAGGCGGTGATTCTTTGGTGCCACTCGGCGTAGGACTGGGGCCCGCCGAGAACCGGGGCGCCAGCCCCAAGCGCTTGCAAGCCACGAATGCGGGACAAGAGGTCGGCATCAATGTTGGCTGCAATGTCGATTCAGTTGCGCCGTTCGTTCGGCCTGCAACTGCTGCGCCAAGGTGAGCGCCAGGACCAGAATCGTCAAGACCGAGGGAATCAGGCAGGCCCACGCCAATCGGCGCAGGTAGACCTTCAGCGCAAGCGCCTTTGGGGTAACGCGGTCTTTGGCCATGGTTTGCTGCCTCGATGCCGCCACAAGCAGGCAACGCGAGCGCGGGCCAAGCCCCCCGCACCCTAGGGCATCGCCTTACCCCGGCGCGGTCAGCGTCTTCAAGGTCTCCAAATCGGGCGCCAGCAGCACAACAGGTGGAACGCGAAGACCGATGGCCAACTTCTCAACGCTGTCGATGGAGAGGTTTCTTGCGCCACGCTCAACATGCGCCACGAATGTTCTGTGCACACCGGCCTCCAGTGCGAGGGCCTCCTGCGACAGGCCAGCTTGGCGCCTGAGCACCACCAAATTGGACGCCAGCAGGGCTCGAGTTTGGCCGGGTTGAGGTTCGTGGCGGTTGCGATCTCTCATAACGCACCCCAGTGTGGGCACATGCTGCCAGTAAGTCAGCCGCTTTTGAGTCACAAACTGTTGGGTTTCGGCCGAGGCCAGCACCCATCAGGCTCATGAAAGACCTGTCCTAAAAGGTTTTATAATTGTAGAAATATGAATGAAAAAAATGCTCTATCTGCCTTGGCTGCGCTGGCCCAAGTCGCTCGGCTTCGTGTCTTCCGCGCTCTGGTGGGAGCCGGCCCCGCAGGCATGACGCCCAGCGCATTGGCTGCGATGCTGGGCATCCCGGCCTCGACCTTGTCCTTCCATCTAAAGGAGCTGACGCATGCCGGCCTGGTCACCATGGAACGTGATGGGCGAAACCTGCATTACCGCCCTGCGCTGGACAAGATGAACAAACTCTTGGGCTACCTGACGGACCACTGCTGCCAGGGGCAGCCCTGTGCCCCCGGGCGCAGCGCGCGCAGTCCGTCGGGTGCTGCACAGGTGCAGCCATCATGACCATCCACGTCCTGATTTTGTGTACCCACAACTCGGCGCGCAGCGTGTTGGCCGAGGGCATGCTCAACCATCTGGCCGCCCAGATGGGCAAATCCGTGACTGCGCACAGTGCGGGCAGTGCGCCGAAGGGCCAGATCAACCCGTTTGCGCTTGAGGCGCTGCATGCTGCCGGGGTCAACACCAACGGTTACCGCAGCAAGAGCTGGGACGAATTCACCACATCTGATGCGCCGCCGCTGTCCATCGTCATCACCGTATGCGACAGCGCCGCGGCTGAGGCCTGCCCGGTGTTCTTCGGCGGCCAGGGCCAACCGGTGAAAGTCCACTGGGGCTACCCCGACCCTTCAAACGCCGAAGGTGGGGTCGAAGGCAAGCGCCGTGCCTTTGAGCTGACGCGCCAGGCCATCGCTTACCGGATGCTGCAACTGCTGCAGCTGCCACTCGATTCCCTGGACAAGGCCCAGCTTCAGCAGGCCCTGGTCCGTATCTCGCAGAGCTGAAGATGGCGCTGTCGCGCAAACTGGCCAGCGAGGCCATCGGCACCATGCTGCTGTTGGCCGTGGTCATTGGCTCGGGCATCATGGCTGAGCGCTTGTCTGGCGGCAATGACGCCATCGCGCTGTTGGCCAACACCCTGGCCACGGTGGGTGGCCTGTACATCTTGATTGAGGTGATGGGGCCGGTCAGCGGCGCGCACTTCAATCCGGCGGTCAGCGCGGTGATGGCCTGGCGGGGTGATCTGCCGAAGTCATCGCTGGCGCCCTATGTGCTGGCGCAACTGCTGGGGGCGATGCTCGGCGCTGGGCTGGCCCACCTCATGTTCGACCTGCAATGGCTGCAGTTCTCGGCCAAGGTGCGCACCGGTTGGGGCCAATGGGTGGCTGAGGTGGTGGCCACGGCTGGGCTGCTGTTGGTGATCCTGCGTGCACCAGCGGGCCGCGCCGCACCGATGGTGGCGGCCTACATCGGCGCAGCGTACTGGTTTACCGCTTCCACATCGTTCGCGAACCCCGCAGCGGTTTTTGGGCGCATGTTCAGCGACAGCTTCGCCGGCATCGCGCCCAGCAGCGCGCTGGCCTTCGTGGCGGCCCAATTTTTGGGTGCGGGGCTTGGGGCTGCTGTGCACCGCTTGCTCGGCGGGCGTGAGTAGTTCCCGGTCTGGCCAGCCGATAATTCGACCTCCGCTGAGGTCACGCCTCTGTCTTCACCGGCCAGCGCAACTGGCCCCACCTGCCCGAGACCCCCAATGAACCTGAAGTTGCCCATCACCATCGTCGATGAGCTTGCCGATGACGAGATCCGAGCCCAGGGCGAACTCGACCTTGCCAGCGGTGACATTCGAATCGTGCAATACGAGGACTACGACATTGCCACCCAAGGCCTGCCGGCGCAGCACAAGGAGTACGCGTTCACCGTTGGCGTTCTGTCCAGCGGCGGCCGCGACATCGAGTTCGGTGTGCGTGTGGACCGCATGTCCGGCCGTTACAGCGTGACCCCAGACGAGTTGCTGGAGATCAAGGGACGCGCGGCCAAGTTGTTCTCGCAGCCACCGGGCTCAGCAATGACGCGCTGAACAACGGCGCGCTAAACACCGGCGCGCTGTTTACGGGCCGGTTTGCCGTATGCCTTCCACCTGTATCAGCAGCCGCACCGTGTCGGCCACGAAAGGCAGGCTGTGGGTGATGCCAAAGTCGCTGCGTTTGAACTCGGCCACGAAGTCACCGCCACACACCTCACGCCGATAAAGCGGGTTGGGGTAGCAGCGCCAACGCTGGGCCTGCAGCTTCAAGCCTTGGCTCACACCGCGCAAGGTGAATTCCCCGGAGACGGCCGTTACACGGCCCTGTGAGTCGAACTCGAACCCCTCGCCCACAAAGTAGGCCTTGGGGTGGGTCTCGACATCCAGCAGATCAGCCCGCCGCAGCAGGGCATCCAGCACCGGCAACCCGGTGCTCACCTGCGATGTGTCCACCACCACCTGCACCCGGCCGCGTCGTGCAGCTGGGTCGAAAGCGGCTTGGCCATCCAGTGGTCCGAAGCGGCCCCTGATGGTGGCTGTCTCAAAGTGCAGCACCTCAAAGGTCACGAAGGTGTGGGTGCGGTCCAGCGCGTAGATGGCCGGGCTGCTGGAAGGCTGGCCCCACGCCTGGGCAGCCCAAACCAATCCCAGGAAAGCATGGGCAAGGCGAGGGACAGAAGGCACCGTTTTCATCACATGACCTTTTCCTTTTGGATGTGCCCATCAAGTGGCGAGTTCGCAGGCGGACAAGTCGGGCGTCCGTCGTAGACGCGGCTGGAGGGTGTAAGGCTCACGCGCATGACTTGCAGCATCAGCTCCGGGGAAAGGCGCCGGGTGCCTTGGCCATCAACAACTCGACCAGGCGCAACGCTGCAGGCGACATGAATCCTTGTGAACGGTGGGTGAGCACCAACCGCCGGTGCATGGTTGCCCCCTTCAGGGGAACCTCTTTGAGCCCTCGAATCCGCGCTGGGCCTTGCAAGTGATGACGGGAAATGAAACTCAAGAGTCCCGTTTGGACGATCAGGGCTGGCAGCGCCATGAGGCTCGTAGTCTCAACGCGTACATGTGGGCGCTGCAGACGATGCCGATCAAACAGCTGATCCAGCCAATCTCGCGTAGGCAGGCCCGGCGGCTGAAGTGCCCAAGCGCAGGCGCTCAACTCCTTTAGGGTCGGAGAAGACCTGAACACAGGATGGCGCTCAGCAGCGGCCACCACGATGGCATCCTCGGCCAGCACTTGGGATGTCCAGCCAGCTTCAGGCGCGCCCTCGGTGGCCACCATCAGGTCAAGATCCCCTGCACGCAGTTGAAGCTTGAGTGTGTCCACCAAGCCCACCACCGTGTGCAGGGTGACCTCCGGGGCCTCCTGCAGCAACTGACCCGCCACCGGGGGCAGCAGGAACTGTGCGGCCGTTGGGACGATGCCCAAGCGAACGGATCCTTGAAGCCCCTGGCCTATGGCTGCCAATTCCTGTCGTGCGTCCTGCTCATCGAGGCGCAAGCGACGTGCCCACTTCAGCAGGACCCGCCCCGCCTCCGTCAGCTTGATGCCACGACCATGGCGCTCAAACAGAGCGGCTCCGCAATCGGCCTCCAAGCGACGAATGCTGCTGGTGAGTGCGGGCTGAGAGCGATGAAGCTCAGCTGTCGCGCGCCCGAGGTGCTCATGCTGGGCAATCGCTTCAAAGTAGCGCAGATCTCGCAGGTCCATTACAAATGTTTTGTGAATGAATGATGCGAAATTATCTATTGGACACTTGTTTTTAGTCTATCGATACTGTCATGAGAATTTGTCCATCATCGCCACCTGAAGGCGAAAGCAAACCAATAGCAGGAGACCCCTTGATGCGCTTTTTCAAGCAGACCGTGTCAGACATGCTGGCACCGATCATGATCGCTACCACGGCGCTTTATGGAGCGATGCATGGCAGCGCCGCTTTGGCGCAATCGCAAGCGTCGCCCCAGGCTTTGGGCAATTGGCCAACCAAACCGATTCGTCTCGTCGTGCCGTTCCCGGCAGGCGGTGGCACAGACATCATTGCGCGTGAGGCCAGCCAACGTGTCTCTAGAGCAACGGGCTGGAACTTTGTCATCGACAACCGGCCTGGCGCTGGCGGCAATCTGGGCGTGGACGCGGTGGCAAAGGCACCTGCTGATGGCTACACCATCGTCATAGGCCAAACCAGCAACATCGCCATCAACCCCACGCTGTACAGCAAGCTGCCCTATGACCCCGTCAAAGATCTCACGCCGGTGGTCCTGCTGGCCACGGCGCCCCTTGTGATGGTCACAGGGGCTGGAACCCCCTACAAGACGCTGGCCGACGTGGTGGGTGTGGCCAGGGCTAAACCCGGTCACCTGAACTTTGCGTCTCCGGGCAATGGCACCGTGGCCCACCTGACCGGCGAACTGTTCCAAAAGGCCGCCGGCATCAAGGCTCAGCACGTTCCCTACAAGGGGAGCTCTCAAGCCATGGTTGACGTGATCGCTGGAACGGTCGAGATTTATCTGTCCTCGGTGCCCACCATGATCGGGCAAATCAAGCAAGGGAAGGTGCGACCATTGGTGGTCACGTCGGCCAAGCGAGTTGATGACATTCCCGATGTACCCACGATCAATGAGTCGGGCTACAAGGGCTTCGACGCCGTGACCTGGTTTGGCCTGCTGGTTCCGACGGGCACTCCCAAAGAGGTCGTCGCGCGCATCAATGCCGAGTTCAACAAGGCGCTCAAACAGCCCGAACTGTCAAAGCGCCTTTCGGATGAAGGCGCTGACATCGCCGGCGGGACCCCTGAGCAATTTGCCGCGCTGATCAAGGACGACATCCCCCGCTGGGGCAAGGTGGTTCGCGAATCGGGCGCCAAGGTGGACTGAATCATGAATACCGCAACCGCATCTCCTGATCTGATCCGCCACGTCGATCGCCTGGATCCCGACCTCATTGCACAACTCGGCGCCTTTCCTTCCTCCATCTTGGCCGATGTGGCCGGTCGGCGCGGCGCGCTAAGTGGCCGCATTTCGCCGCTCTCGCCGACCATGCGCGTGGCGGGCTCAGCCATTACCGTCGAAGTTCGTCCAGGCGACAACTTGATGATTCATCTGGCTCTGGCCATCGCCCAACCAGGTGATGTGATCGTCGTTGACGGCAAGGGCGATCTGAACAGTGCGCTGATGGGCGAGATCATGTGCCAGCAGGCTTCGGCACTTGGAATCGCCGGTGTGGTCATCGATGGTGCCGTTCGCGACAGCCAAGCCATTTGTGAACTCGGCTTCCCGATGTACGCAGCAGGTCTTAACCCTAACGGACCCACCAAGTGCGTGCCAGGACGGTTGAATCATCCGGTTTCGCTGGGTGGCGTGACGGTCGCTCCCGGCGATGTGGTGGTGGGCGACGCAGATGGCGTCACCATCATCGAGCGGGCTAAGGCCGCCGGTTTGATCGACCTGGCGCACGAAAAGGTGGCGGCAGAGACCAAACGGATCGCCGATATCAAGAGCGGCAAGCAACTGCGCCCAGCCTGGCTTGATGGCGCCCTGCGGGCTGCAGGCATCCTCCAGGAAGGCCAGACACTGTGATGACCAAGCCCGTGTTCCTGGTGACCGGAAACGATTTGGCCGGTGAGGCTTTGTCGCTGCTGAGCGACTACGAAGTGGTGTATGCGGGGAAGACTCCTTCCGACGATGACATCGTGGCTCTGTGCTCGCGCCATAACCCAGTGGCCATCGTTGTGCGGTATGGCAAGGTGGGCGCGGCGGCCATGGATGCAGCGCCTGCCCTGAAGGTGATTTCCAAGCATGGAAGCGGCACGGACACCATTGACAAGGCCGCCGCCGCTGCACGTGGCATAGCGGTGGTGGCTGCAGCAGGAGCCAACGCCGCAGCGGTGGCTGAGCACGCGCTGGCGCTCCTGCTGGCCTGCGCGAAATCGGTGACCACACTCAACGCGCGCATGCATCAGGGACATTGGGACAAAGCGATGCACAAGAGCTTGGAGCTCGAGGGCCGAACCATTGGACTCATTGGCCTGGGCGCGATTGGCCTTCGATTTGCCCGTATGGTCGACGCCATTGGTATGCGGGTGTTGGGGTTTGATCCCTATGCTCGGTCGGTTCCGGCTTTTATTCAGCAGGCCAACCTTGACACGCTGTGGCGCGAGTGCGATGTGATTTCCTTGCACTGCCCACTCTCCCCAGAAAACGCACATATGCTCAACGCGAACACGCTCGGGGCCTGCAAGCCCGGCGTGATCATCATCAACACCGCCAGAGGTGGATTGATTGATGAAGTGGCCTTGATCAATGCCCTGGACAGCGGTCAGGTCAGCAGCGCCGGTCTAGACAGCTTTGAGGCGGAACCCATGAAGGCGCCTCATCCGTTTCATGGCCATCCCCATATCACGCTCAGCCCCCATATCGGGGGCGTGACCGCTGATGCGTACGTGAAAATGGGAGTGGGTGCAGCGCGCAACGCGTTGGAAGTCCTGAAAGCAGGCGACGCCTAGGTTATGAGAAAAACCGCTGCCGCTTTCGCGGTCAACGGTTTTGCGGGAATGCCAATGGCGCAACCCGAGCGCCAACGTTTTCCAGCGCGACATTCATC
>RGEP01000070.1 GCA_009918225.1 Betaproteobacteria bacterium
CTGAAGGCTATGTGCAACGGGTCACGGCCCTGAAGCTTCGGGCTGCCGTTGAGCGCTTGAAGCGGCGGGGCCTGCCCCCAGCGCCGGTGCTGTGCGCCGACACCACCGTGGTCTTGGGTCGCCGCATTCTGGGCAAGCCTGCCGATGACCAAGAGGCTCGGGAGATGCTGCAATCGCTATCGGGGCGGTCCCACCGCGTCCTCACAGCTGTGGCACTGGGCCACGGCGGTCGGTGCCTGACCGCCTTGAGCCGCTCGCGGGTCCGTTTCGCGGCTGTTGAAGCCGCTGCGCTGGCCGCCTATGTGGACAGCGGCGAACCACGCGGCAAGGCCGGTGCCTATGCCATTCAAAGCAGCGCCGCCCAGTGGATTGCCCACATAGAGGGCAGCTACAGCGGCATCATGGGCTTGCCCCTGCACGAGACCGCAGCGCTGCTGCGCGAACTGCAGGTGCGCTTCTAAGGCCACAACAGCAAGAACCTCAGGCCATGCAAGACATCCTCATCAATTGGACCCCGCAGGAAACCCGTGTGGCGGTGGTGGAGAACGGCGCCGTGCAGGAGTTGCACCTGGAGCGATCGCTCGAGCGTGGGCTCGTGGGCAACGTTTACTTGGGCAAGGTGGTTCGCGTGTTGCCCGGGATGCAGAGCGCCTTTGTCGAAGTGGGTCTTGACAGGGCGGCCTTCTTGCATGTGGCCGACCTCCACTCGCAGATCGCCGCCCGGATGGAGCAAGGGGCCGCAGCAGCCAGCCCCACGCCGATTGAGCGTCTGGTGTTCGAAGGCCAAAGCCTGATGGTGCAGGTGCTCAAGGACCCGCACGCAGATCAGCATTGCTGGGCGCTTGCTGGTGTACCTGCCCCAAGACCGCCACATCGGTATCTCCCAAAAGATCGAGTCGGTGGAGTTGCGTGAACAGCTGCGCCAACGGGTGCTCGATTTGGCCACCCATGCGGCCCTGGCTGAGCAGGGCACCGACCCTGCCGGAGCCGAGCCGGGCGGCTTCATCTTGCGCACCAATGCCGAAGATGCCAGCGATGCCGAGTTGGCCGCTGACATTGCCTACCTGCGCCGCACCTGGTCGCGCATACGGCAGCGTGCCCAGCAACAGCCCGCAGGCACTTTGCTGCACCAAGACCTGACCCTGGCCGAGCGGGTGCTGCGCGACCTCAGCAACGAGGACACCCAGTCCATCCGAATTGACTCGCGCCTGCAGTTCGAGCACCTGCAGGCCTTCGGAGCGAGTTACACCCCGGGTGCCGCAGCCAAACTGCAGCACTACACCGGCGAGCGGCCCATCTTTGACCTGCACAACATCGATGAAGAAATCTCGCGTGCCCTGCAGCGCCGAGTGGACCTCAAGAGCGGCGGCTACTTGGTGATCGATCAGACCGAGGCGCTGACCACGGTGGACGTGAACACGGGGGGCTTTGTCGGTGGGCGCAGTTTTGAAGACACGATCTTCAAGACCAACCTAGAGGCCGCCGGTGCGATTGCACGGCAACTGCGGCTGCGCAATCTGGGCGGCATCATCATCGTGGACTTCATCGACATGGGCCGCCAGGAACACCGTGACTCGGTGTTGGCGGAACTGCATAAACAGCTCGCGCGAGACCGGACGCGCACCACCGTAGGCGACTTCACCAAGCTGGGTTTGCTTGAACTCACCCGCAAGCGCACCCGGGAGTCCCTGGCCCATCTCTTGTGCCAGCCATGCCCCACGTGCGACAGCCGCGGACAGGTGAAGACGGCCCGTACCGTCTGCTACGACGTGTTGCGAGAGATCTTGCGGGAGGCTCGGCGGTTTGAGCCCCGCGAGTTCCGCGTGGTGGCCAGCCCGGCCGTGGTGGAAATGCTCTTGGATGAAGAGAGCGTCCACCTCGCGGGCCTCAGCGAATTCATCGGCAAGCCGATCTCCCTATCAGCCGAGCCCTCGATGAACCCGGAGCAGTACGACATCGTCTTGCTGTAAGGCGCTTGTGTCGCTTGGGCTTATCCCTTGCTGCGCGGGACCCGACCCATCAGGTAGAACTCGTCGTTGGGCCGCATGGCGCTCAGGTTGGCCATTCGGTTGGAAAGCCCGAAGAAGGCGGTGATGGCGCCGATATCCCAGATGTCCTCATCACTGAATCCATGGGTCCGCAGGGCGTCAAAGTCGGCTTCTTCAATGGCCGCTGAGTCCAGGCACACCTTCATGGCGAAGTCGAGCATGGCTCGCTGGCGCGGGCTGATGTCGGCCTTTCGGTGGTTGACGGCCAATTGGTCCGCTAAGAGCGGCTTTTTCTCGTAGATGCGCAGGATGGCGCCATGGGCCACCACACAGTACAGGCAGTGGTTGGCACCCGAGGTGGCCACGATGATCATCTCGCGCTCGCCCTTGGACAGGCCGCGGGGGGCACCGTCGGGAGCCGGCGCCTGCTCGGGCTTGAGCAGCAAGGCATCGTGATAAGCCAAAAAGGCCCGCAGCTCTTCAGGCCGGTGTGCCAAAGCCAGGAAAACGTTGGGCACGAAGCCGGCCTTGTCCTGCACCTCCAGGATGCGGGCCTTCAGATCATCGGGCAGTTCCATCACCGAGGGCACCGGCCAGCGGCTGATCGGGCGGGTGCTGGGCTGTGAGGCGCCAGGGCTTGGGGGGACCTTGCTCATGAGGGGCTCCAATGCGGCTGATCGGCACCGTGCCGATCAAGCTTCGGTTCGAAACTGCAGAGCGTGCAGCCGGGCGTACAGGCCATGGGCTGCCAAGAGTTCTTGCGGTGATCCGTGTTCCACCACCCGCCCATCGGCCAACACGGCCACGCGATCGGCGTGTTCGATGGTGGACAGGCGGTGGGCGATGACGATGGTGGTTCGGCCTTGCATCAGGCGCTCCAGCGCAGCCTGCACCGCCCGTTCACTCTCGCTGTCCAAAGCGGAGGTGGCTTCGTCCAAGATGAGGACGGGCGCGTCTTTGTACAAGGCCCGCGCAATGGCCAGGCGCTGCCGCTGTCCGCCTGAAAGCCGGGCGCCGTTGTGCCCCACCGCCGTATCCAAGCCTTGAGGCAGGGCATCAACGAAGTCCATCAGTTGGGCGTCGAGCAGGGCCTGGCGTATGCGCTCGCGCACCCCAGGGTCGTTCAGGTCCGCCGAACTGGAGCCAGGTCCGAGGGCCACATTGGCCGCCACGCTGTCGTTGAAGAGCACCACATCCTGGCTGACCAGCGCAAACTGTTCACGCAAGTTCTGCAGGTTCCAGTCCTTCAGGGACACCCCATCCAGGCGGATCTCGCCCTGGCTGACATCCAGAAACCGGGGAAGCAGCTGAACCAGGGTCGTCTTGCCTGAACCCGAGGGGCCGACCAGGGCCAGCGTCTGGCCTGGCGCGACCCGCAGGTCTATGTCGCGCAGCGCGGGTGGCCCCTCGGCCCGGTACTGCAATCCCACCCCCACGAACTCGAGATCACCCTTCAGGCGCGAACCCGGCGCCACCACATGGTGGCCGCCTTGTTCAGGCGGGTTGGCCTCCAGCAGATCCAGGCCGCGCTCCAGCGCGGCCAAGCCGCGCGCCAACGGTGCCGTGGCGTCGCTCAGGTGCTTCAAGGGAGCCACCAGGAGCAGCATGGCGGTGACAAACGCCACAAAGCCCCCGACTGTGCCCTGGCCCTGTTGCCACAGGGCCGCGGTGATCACGCCCGAAAGGGCCACAGCAGCCAACATTTGGGTCAGGGGCGAGCTGATGGCGCTGGCCGCCACCGACTTGAGCATCAGGCTGCGAAGGGACAGGCTTTGGTGTTCGAAACGCCGGCGTTGCCCGGTCTGCGCCGCGTGCAGCCGCACAATGCGCCAGGCCAAAACGTTCTCTTCGACCACATAGGCCAAGCGGTCCGTGGCTTCTTGGCCGGCCACGGCCAATCGGCGCAGGCGGCGTGAAACGGTTCTCATGACCGCGGCCACTGCCGGCGCCAACAGCAGGACCATCAAGGTCAGGCCCCAGTTGAGCCACAACAGATAGGCCAACAGGGCCACGATGGTCAGGCCATCGCGCACGATGCCCAAGACCGCGCCCCCGAGTTGTTGGGCGCCTTGTTGTACTTCGTACACCACGGTGTTGGTCAAGGCGCTGGCGCTGTTGCGCGCATACAAGCTCGGATTGGCGTCCAGCAGCCGGTCGAACAGGGCCGCGCGCAGGCTCAGCACCACCCGGTTGGTCGACCACGCCAACGCGTAATTGGCCACAAAGCTGGCCAAGCCGCGCACGAAGAACAGGCCCAGCAGGGCCACGGGCACCGCCCAAAGCGGAAAGTCACCCTGCCCGCTGAAACCGTTGTCCAGGAGCGGCTTGAGCAGGGCGGGGATGAGCGGCTCTGTGGCGGCACCCACCGCGGCTGCAGCCGCAGCGGCCCAAACGCCGGGCATCGACCCGCGGGCAAAGGGTCTCAAACGCGCCACCCGTACGCGCCAGGGCGGGGCGTCCGCGGGCCGCTTCGGCGTGTCGTGTTCCGGATGGCTGGATTCGGTCATAGGGGGTATCGGGGCAGTGCGGATTATCGCGACACCCCCCTACTAAAATCGGGTTCATGAGTGATTTCAGCAACATCGTCACGCGCCGTGGATTTCTGTCGGCCTCCAGCGCCACGGCCGCAGCCTGTGGTCTGGTGGGCCTGGGCACCCCGCCCTTGAACGCCTGGGCCCAGTTTCGGGTGGAGATTGGCGGGGTTGGCGCCACGCAACTGCCCATCGCTGTGGCCCGATTCAAGGGCGAAGACACCGCTGTGCAGCCCGTGGGCGCCATTGTCATGGCCGATCTGGAGCGCAGCGGCTTCTTTCGTCGGATCGAGGCCCCGCAGGTGGTGGAAGAGACGGGCCTGCCCGCCATGGGGGAGTGGCGCGGCCGTGGGGCCGACGCTTTGGTGGGGGGCTCGGTCATGCGCCTGGCCGATGGGCGATTTGATGTGCGCTACCGCTTGTGGGACGTGGTCAAGGCCAGCGACCTCGGCGGCGGCAGTGAAGCCGTGCTGGCCGCGGACTTGCGCCTGGTGGCCCACCGCATTGCAGACCAGATTTACGAACGCCTCACCGGTGAGAAGGGCGTGTTCTCCACCCGCATCTGTTACGTCACCAAGCAAGGCCGCAGCTACCAGCTGCGTATTGCCGATGCGGATGGCGAGGGTGCCCAGGTGGCCCTCAACAGCAACGAACCCATCATCTCCCCAGCCTGGGCGCCCGGGGGCAAGGAGGTGGCGTATGTGTCCTTTGAGTCGCAAAAGGCCGTTGTGTGGATTCAGCAGGTGGCCACGGGTGCGCGGCGCATGGTGGCCAACTTCCGCGGCAGCAACAGCGCACCGGCCTGGTCGCCCGACGGGCAACGCCTGGCCATGACCCTGTCGCAAGAAGGCGGCTCCCAGCTCTTCAGCCTCAACCGAGATGGCACGGGCCTCAAGCGCCTGACCCAAAGCAGCGCCATCGACACCGAACCGGTGTACGCGCCCGATGGGCGAACCTTGTATTTCGTCAGCGACCGCGGCGGCAGTCCGCAGGTGTATCGGATGAACGCTGAAGGTGGGCCCGCCGAGCGCGTCACCTTCAACAGCGCGCAGAGCCTGAGCCCAGCCATCAGCCCCGACGGACGCTTGCTGGCCTACATCAGCCGACAGGGCGGGGCTTATCGCTTGGTGGTGCAGCCTCTGGATGGCAGCGGGCCGGCCACCGCCATCACCGATTCCACCGACGACCAAAGCCCCAGCTTTGCCCCCAATGGCAAGCTCATCGTCTACAACACCCGGGCTGCTGGGCGAGACCTTTTGATGACCACCACCTTGGACGGTAAAATCAAAGCGCGGTTGGCTTCTTCAGGAGCCGATATCCGAGAGCCGGCCTGGGGGCCGTTTGGGCGATAAGCGTCGCCAAACCCGAGGTGCCCGACAGAGGCGCCGTATCCGTTGATTGAGCGAGAACTTCAAGATGCGAGCAACTTCTCTATCCATGGCCCGCAGCGGCCTGTTGGCAGCAGCAGCTGCTTTGGTCCTGGGCGCTTGCGCCTCCAGCGTCAACCTGGAAGACGGCAACAAGGTTCCGGTGGAAGACCGCAACGCCAAGGGTGCCGCCTCTGGCGCCTCGGCTGGCGGCGCGCAATCGGGGGTCTCCACGGTCAACCTCAACAGCCGTGCCGCTGCAGGCGACAACCTCACTCGCGTCGTGTATTTCGACTTCGACAGCTTTGTGGTGCGCGACGATGCGCGCCCGGTGATTGACACCCACGCCAAGCGCTTGGCGGCCAATGCTGCGCTGAAGATGACCGTCGAGGGCCACACCGACGAGCGCGGCAGCCGCGAATACAACCTGGCCCTGGGACAAAAGCGTGCAGAAGCCGTGGTGAAGTCCCTGACCCTCTTGGGTGCGCGTGGCAACCAAATCGAGCCGGTCAGTTTTGGCATGGAGCGTCCCGCCGTGCAAGGTTCGGACGAAGCGGCCTACGCCAAGAACCGCCGCGCTGAACTGAAGGACCGTTGAGGTGCCGCGTTCCTTGGCGCAAACAGCAGGGTGTGTGGCGGTCCTGTGTTGGACGGCGCTGGCCGCGCCAGCACAGGCTGCGCTGTTCGCCGACGACGACGCCCGCAAGGCCATCGTGGAGCTGCGCCAACGCTTGGCGCAAACCGACCAACGCGCGCAAGCGCAGACCGAAGAGCTACAGGGTCTTCGCAAGGCACTGCTGGACCTCAACAGCCAACTTGACCAGTTGCGCAGCGAGCTCGCTGCCAGCCGTGGTGCGCAGGAAAATCTCAGCCGCGAGCTGTCTGAGCTGCAGCGCAAACAACGTGACCTGCTCAACGTTACCGAGGAGCGGGTTCGCCGGCTGGAGCCCGTCAAGGTCACGGTGGACGGGCGTGAGATCACCGTCGAGCCGCAGGAACGGCGGTCCTACGATGAGGCCGTGGCCCAGCTGCGTTCGGGTGACTTCAACGCCGCAGCCCAGGCCCTGTCGGCGTTTGTGCGTCGGTGGCCGGGGTCGGGCTATACCGAGTCGGCCCAGTTCTGGTTGGGCAATGCGCTTTACGGCAAACGAGACTACAAGGACGCCATCGCAGCCTTTCGGGTGACGGCATCGGCGGCAGATCATCCGCGTGCGGCCGAAGCCCTGTTGGCGATCGCCAACTGCCAAGTGGAAATGAAGGATGTCAAGGCGGCACGGGCCACGCTGGCCGACTTGATGAAGGCGCACCCCAACAGCGAAGCCGCCAAGGCTGGCAAGGACCGGCTGGCCACGCTGAAGTAAGGCCGCACAGGCTTTCGCAGCCTGTTTCAACCCGTCAAGCGGAGTCCCTCCATGCAGGAAGTTGATGTGGTGGCCCTGGGCCACCAGGTGCTGTGGGCCACGTTTGCCCTGTCATTGGCCTTTGGCCTGATCGCTCAGAAGACCCATTTCTGCACCATGGGCGCCGTTGGTGACATTCTCAACATCGGCGATTGGGGCCGTATGCGCATGTGGGCCCTGGCCATCGGTGTGGCCATGCTGGGCTTTAACGGCATGGTGGCCCTCGGGTGGCTCGACCCTGCCAAAACCTTCTACACCCAGCCGCGTGTGCCGGTGCTGTCCCTGGCCCTTGGAGGGCTGATGTTTGGCGTGGGAATGGTGTTGGCATCCGGGTGCGGCAGCAAGACATTGGTGCGCATTGGGGGAGGCAACCTCAAGTCTTTGGTGGTGTTTGCGGTCATGGCCATCGCCGCGTTGGCGGCCATGCGGGGTGTGTTTGGCGTGGCGCGCGTGCAGTGGCTCGACCCCGTGGCCATCACCCTGCCGGGCGGCCAGCACCTCAGTGCGGTGCTGGCCGGCGCTGCCGGCCTCACGCCGGCACAGGGCGGCTTGTGGGCAGGACTTGTCTTGGGCGGTGGCTTGGTGGCGTGGAGCCTGCTCAAGCCTGAAGGACGCAGTGCCGATGTGCTGCTTGGCGGGCTGGGTATCGGCGCGGTGACCGCGGGGCTGTGGTGGGTGTCGGGCGTACTGGGCTTTGTGCCGGAGCATCCCGAGACCTTGGAGGCCGTTTACTTGGCGACCAACTCCAAAGGCATGGAGAGCTTCACCTTCGTGGGCCCCGTGGGCTACGCCGTGGATTGGCTGACCTATTTCAGTGACAAGAGCAAGGTGCTCACCCTGGGCATCGTCACCGTACCGGGCGTCATTCTGGGGGCCTGGTGGGCCGCGTGGCGCAGCGGCAGCTTCCGGTGGGAATCGTTCCGCGGCACCGAAGACCTGGTCAACCACCTGCTTGGGGCGGTGCTGATGGGCGTGGGCGGCGTGACGGCCATGGGCTGCACCATCGGGCAGGGCTTGTCGGGCGTGTCCACTTTGGCCTTGGGCAGTTTCATCGCACTGGTTTTCATCATCATCGGTTCGGTGATCGGCCTGAGGTGGCAGATGTGGCGAATCGAGCGCGCACTTTGAGCGTGATGCCCATTCGCCCGTGCGAATGTGGAAGCATCCGCACCGTGCAGCACCAGCTTGCCCCGTCCTGCCTTGAGCCCCGATAAGTTCGACGAAGACCGTGCATTCGGCGGCCTGCGGCGCCTGTACGGTGAACAGGGCTACCAGTGCA